>JAUWIS010000022.1 GCA_030605245.1 Methanobacteriota archaeon
CTATTTTTCCATAGATGCTCACATTTGCATTTACAGCGTTAAGATTGCTGGAATCTATACCTGAATATCCGAAGAAGATGTATGCTGCACCACAATCTGCTGTTAAACCGTCTGCAGAATCATTATATGGTGCTCCAACAATAATATCATCATAATTATCGCCGTTCAAGTTCCCTGCATAAGAGACATTCCAGCCATAGTTTTCATCTGCTTTAGAGCCAACACCTGAGACAAGCTCATTTAATGATGAACTCCCGCCTTTTGCAGCCTTTTGGGTTTGGGCTTGGATTGCCTCACCTGGTGTAATAGTAAGGAGCATTATCACTACTGCAATTACTATGAACGACTTTATGATTGTGTTGTTGATTTTTATTTTTTTGTTCTTTTTCATTTGGCTCTCCTGCTGCTTAAATATTCCTTGAATAATGGATGATAGAGTTTGTATTCACCGCGATTGACTTTTACGACAAGATTCTTTTCCATCATCCTGTTTAACGCCTTTGCCACCTTTGTTTTATCCTTCTTCCCACATAAATCTTTCAACCTCACAACCTCTTGATTAGACATCATTTTCTTTAAAACCCTGCGTTCAAACTCACTGGCTATACCAAGATCTTTTTCAAATTTCTCCCTCTCCAACTCAGACATAATTTTACTGACCCTATCCTTAATAAATTGAACATCAATAACACCTTTCTTTCTTTCTTCAACTAAGGTTTGCATAAAAAAGGATACAAAGTATGGGTTACCTTTTGTTTTTTCATACACAAAACCAGAGGCATCCTCTGTTACCTTGATATTTAGCCCAGCAGCAAGAATTGGCGTGTTAATTAATTCTTTTGCTTCGTTTTTATTGAAATCTTTGATCTCGTATGTATTGAAGAATCTTCCCATAGGCTCTGCTAACTCTCTAATCTCACTAAAAAGACCCTTGTACCCAGTGATCACCAATTGATAGTTACAATTGTACCTGGGCAGGTCCTGGAATATACTCCTAACATCTAGGATTCCACCTTTCACTGCCTGTAACAGATGATGAAGGTCGTCTACTACTAAAACAACGGTTTCAACACCTTCTCTGTGCAGAGACTTCCACATATCAATCAAACCTGAGTGTAGTTGTGTTATCGGTATTTTTGGTGTTTCTTTTTCATTTCTCTGCATTGTGAATGGCCCAAGTTTTAATTGATCTGTTCTCCATGAAAGAAGCTCATCTTTTAATCTGGATGATATTCCTTTTGAGGTTATTAGGTCCTGATTGAGTTTGTACAGTAAAAGATAGCAGAATTCACCAACATCTTTTATTGTTCTAGGAACGCCGAAACCGGAGGATAATGCCTTAATATTTGATTTTGCTGCCATATCCATGAATTTGTATGCAAGACTGCTTTTCCCAACACCCCAGTCACCAAGTATTGCTATGTTCTCAGGTAGTTTTGAATCCGCTGTCCTTTTAAAATCTCTTCTAAATCGTCCTATCTCATTCTGTCTGTTAGCAAAGAATTCCGGCCTTATAGGGTATTTTGGGTTGAATGGATTAAGCATTTTTTTCACCTTACTTCGGAATTGCTTTTGGCAACTCCTCGTATACTCATTCGCTTCGCTCATGAGTATGTAGACAAAGTTGGCATAGTTACCTTTTCTTTTGTCAACATGGTATATTATGTCAACTTTATTTAAACCTTACGCTCCCCCTTCACTCGGTATCACGCTGAGCAACATTATCACTACTGCAATGACGAGCAACAGGAGCGTATCTTTCATTTTACTATTTCTTTTTATCATTCTTATACCCCTCTATTTATTGCAATAACATTTCCATCTTCTGCTTTAACATTATGGAATGACAATGGGGATGTGCTGAAAATCATAAAGTATAGTATTATGATGGAAATAACCTTCCTGTTTTGGGATAAATTTGGGATAAATTTGGGATAAATTTTAATCACCTCTTGACCTACCCGGCGTAATGGTAAGGAGCATCATCACCACTGCAATTACTATGAATGACTTTAGGATTATGCTGTTGAGTTTTGTTTTTTTGGTTTTTCTACTATTCATGATAACCTTCCCTTTATATACTGACCAAACAGTTTACTCTCTATGAAATATTCCTTATTTTCTTGCTTAATGATGCCTTTTTCTTTCAGCCTGGATAAGCATGGAGACAGGGAGCCTTTCTTGATTCTGGATTTATTTAGTATTTTTGAGAATGGTAAAGGCTCTGAGTCTGTCAAAGAAGATAATATCTTCTTTTCTATTGGTGAAATACTTTCGAATCTTCTGCTAAAAATATCTCTGCTAATATCAGAAAAGGCCTTATTAAAGCCTTTTCCAAAGGCCTCAGCATCAAATTTCTTCCCTGATTCTTCAAAAACATGATTTGAGATTTCCTGGATATAATAAGGATGCCCTTCTGATACTGCTGCTATTTCTTCAATAACATTTTTTTCATAATCCATGCCAACATTTTCTAAGGGGATCTTAACCGCCTTAATACCTTCTTTTTTATTTAACCTGTTCAGAATTACAGGTTCGAAGAACCTGATTAAAGGCTCATGTGTCTCATACATTTTGTCAAATAAAATGTTTGTACCAGCTACTACAAACATCACTTTACAATTCTTTTTAGTCAGTTGCATTGCTGTATTCCTCAGCAACAGCATGGTGCCTTTGAAATCCTGTATAAGGTCTAAATCATCGATTGTAATCAGAATTGGTTTGTTTATTTTATTGTAAATTTTTGTCAGTAAATCTTCCAATGAGAGTTGTGCTTCACCCTGAGACTCAAATTTTAACTTTAGCAGCCCTAAGGAAAGCACTAACTCTTTAAATTTTGTTTTTTGTGTCTCCATATTGGTTTTCAATCTTCTTAGCAGGTTAGAGACAAATGTAGGTGTATCTTCCATCGAAGCAATCGTTGATGCAACAAAACAATCATTTTCAGAGGCAATACTTTCAAATTTTGTTATTAAAGAAGTTTTGCCTATTCCCCAGCCACCTATAACAGCCATATGCATAGGTGTATTGTTTATTGTTGATTTCAATTTCTTCTCAAAAGTTTTTATTTGCTCATCCCTCCCAGCAAAATAGGGAGGAAATAGGCCTGAGCCTGGTCTGAATGGATTAGGATACAAAGTATTCATTGTATTCACCTTTTTGTATATTATGTATTTTGTGCATATAAAACTTTCCCTCACCTGGCATACCACTGAGGAGCATCATAACTACTGCAATTACTATGAATGATTTCAGAATTATGTTGTTGATTTTTTTGTTTTTCATTTTATCAACCTATTATTATGATAAATTTTTCAAACATGGTTTATTTATTTCGCTATTATCGCAAAACCATTCTCATCAACCACTAACGGGAAAAAATCCGTGGCATGTTTTGTTTCCCTCATTTTCGCGATGTTCACAAACCTGCCAACGGTATTACCCAGACGCTCTATTGAAAGATGGATGATACCGTCACTCAGGAAGCTTTCAACCTCATATTTTCCGAACTCTTTTCTGCTCTGAGGCATTTCAGTTATAAGAAATGTTGTGATACCCAGAGCTCTCAGTCCTCTGAAGAAATGAAAAATCTCGGTCCGCGGGTCCTTTATCGGTGTGAGCGCATACAATGCATCAAGGGAATCAATCACCAGGATTTCAAAGTCCATTGTTTTTTTATAGTTTTGTATCTGGGTTAGAATGGCTTCCATCCAGTTTCCTTTCTTAAAAAGTGTTTCCTTACTTCCTCTCTTTATCGGCTCCCTAAGCTCTATTAATGTAACAAGGTTTTTTACATCTTCTATGTCCACCCCAAACTTTTTCATCTGCCTGATCAGACTGCCCCTTTACTGTTACAATGAAAAATACAATCATTTTACACCCTCATGTTTGGCTGCATTATACATTATGTTAAATGTAAAAGATGATTTCATTGAGCCTGCTGTTCCACATACAAGCACTACATAGTTTTTAGGTATACCACCCTGCATTCGCTCATCTAAATCTCGTACGTATGTCTTTATCCTTCCTTTGACCTTTCTTGTTTCAGGCATCTGATTCTCCTTTTTTATTATATGTATCAGGGCATATAAGTTTATCGCAGATTATCTTAATTTTCCTCTCTTCTGACCAGGTAAACCATCACTGCTATCAGACACGCTACAATGCAGAATACAACAATTAAAATCCTGTTGTAATCATCAGCATTCGCCTTTGTCTCTGGTGCAGCAGGTTTGGGAAGGGCTTTAAATTCTGTTGGTGTTGTGCAGTTCTGGAAACCTTTTTCATAATATTCTTCATCGGTAGTAATAATCGTTGTGACATTTTTATGACCATATTTCCCACCTTCAATCTCTATGTACAAAGTATCGTTTATCTCCCATTCAGTAAATGCTGTACCGTTTTCATGTTTCAGGTTTGCTATGTCAACTGCCCAGTAACCCTGAAATACCATGCATGATAACGCTGTTGAGTTTATTCCGTCATGTTCAACTGTCGCATACACTATTGTTCCATCAGCATTTTCATTGTTGTCAAGAATCACCTGACCACCCAATATGTGAGAAGGTATTGAAATCATCTCACTGATTTTTGCTGTTCTGAAGGTGTAATATGAATCATTGTTATTGTCCAAAACATCGCCTGACACAGTTTCAAAATAATAGGTTGTGCTATTGGTTAAACCTGTTAGTTCAACCATTATAACACAGTTCTCCCTTAGACTATTGTCAGTTTCTGTTAAATTCAGGTTATTAAAACTAATGCCATAATGTACTGTTCCTGTACAAGACTCATCTGCAACCCATGATATTACAACACTGCAACTGCTTATGTTTGATATTCTATGATTCTGATCTTCCTCTGCATTTACAGGAGATGACAAAAGAAAGAGTATAACAATGCAGATGACAAAAATTTTCACAACACAATTATATTTTTCAGACATTTCTTTTATTTTGCCTTTGCCAAAGAGTGAAGATAAACTCATTTTTTCCTCACTTGAACTCCATTTCCACTTTCTCAGGCTCACCCAGCGCCTTCTTCGCCAAGTCCAGCGTTATTTCCTCGGAATGGATTTTTGCATACGCCATAACCCTTGTTAACCCACCCTTTACATTCCTTATGTTTGAATTGCATTCCGATGAAATATAATAGAGGACCTCAAAGTCTATTTTCATTCCTTCTTTTTCAGCATCCCTTTTAAGTATTATGATTTCTGTCTCAATCTCAGGGTCAAGGATATGTGTTACAAGCCCTCCTTCAAATCTTGACCTTAACCTATCATCAAGCGACGGTATGTCTTTCGGCGGCCTGTCACAGGCAATCACTATCTGTTTCTTCTCAAGGAAAAGATCGTTGAATGTGTGGAAAAACTTTTCCTGAGCAGCAGGTTTGTCTGCAAGGAACTGTATATCCTCAATAAGCAGTAAATCAATGTTTCTGTAAACATTCCTGAGTTTTTCTGCCATCGCTTTGTCCTTTTCAGATGCTGTGAACTCATAAATCAGTTTTTCAGAGGAAATATATCTCACATTTTTTTCAGGATAATGCTCCCGGACATAGTTTCCTATTGCATTTAGAAGATGGGTTTTTCCAATACCGACATCAGCGTAAATCAGCAGTGGATTGTAACCTGTCCCTGGTCTTTTCGCAACTGTCAATGATGCCTCAGCAGCAAACCTGTTACTGTCACCAATAACAAAGTTGTCAAATGTGTAACCATCAAAAAGACCTGGCTCCTCAGAGAGCTCAGCAGATATTTTTTTCACCCTTCTAACTTTCGGCATCTTTTTTCTGACAGCAAAAATAACACCTACAAGAATTATTATTGCTGATGCACCTATGAGAAGGATTTTGTATTCCAGGATTTTATCCCATAATGTTTGCTCCTTTATTTCCTCAGGTGTTCCAAGAGGTATCTGGGAATAATATGAGTGAAGCCCTATTGTGGCCTGTTTACAGCCGTACCCAAGTGTTCCACCCTGCGCCTCTATTTTCATGCTGTCTCCATTGTACCACTGATAAACTGCACCATTTTGATCTTTTAGGTTTCCTAAATCCACAGACCAGAAACCTTCAGAACTTGTCATATCTGACAGTAGTTGGGATTTAACGCCCTGATGTTCAACTGTCACATAAACCATTGTATCAGATGCTGGTGAGCCATCCATATTAATGATTTGACCATAAGCAGAATAACATTGACCAAAACCTTCCTTGGCTGTTTTGAATGTTCCTGTAACCGTTTTTTCACCGTTGTTGTTCACAGCAGTCAGCATGTAATAATATGTTGTATCTTTGGCCAGACCTGTTATTTCAACCTCGACAACACCATTCATCCTAGATGAGTTGTCATAAGCGATTTCACCATATGCCTTTGATAAACCGTAATCAACCCTACCCATAGAGGATAAGGACACAACCCATGAAACAGTAACGGAAGAGGAACTCGGGTTTGAAATTCTCACATTGCTTATCCCAGATGCCTGTTGTGCGGATACAGATACTGGCATAAGTGAAAGGGAAAAACAGAATACAACCAGTATCACTATAATTTTTTTCATTTTATCACCGGTGTCCACACACATTTGTTTTCAATCTTCACAAAATATCCTTTGTCTTTTTCAGTAGGAAAGTTGTGTACAACCGGGAAAACTTTGAGGTATGTCACAAAAAACTGTGTTGTCTCATTAAACATTGTAACCCTGCTGCTTCCTGTTGTGTTGCAAACCTCTTCTGCAAGACATCTTACTGGTATGGATACAAGGTTCCATCCCTGATGAAAATTGATGTTCATTGATGGGAGAGAAATGCCTTTAAGATTAAATGTAGAGTCTTTTTCAACATATACAAAATAACCATTTCCGGGTTGTATGTAAAAATTGTTTATTGGTAATGCTTTTATCTTTGAAACATATCTCTGTGTGTCTTTATCCCATCTTGTGATTCTTGTGCATCCATCCAACTCGTTCATCAGAAGTTCAGCGGTGTATCTTGTTTTCGGCTGCAGTGGTAAGGAAACAAGGTTCCATCCTGTTTTAAAATTTATTTTATATGTTGTGTAAATAAATGTTGTGTCCTCAAAGATTACCGTGTTTTTTTCATCATTTCCTGAAACAACAATTTTGTATGTTCCTGTACTAATATTTGCATGGTATGTGTATTTTGCAAAATATCCAAGTGTTGATGGTGAAATCTTCCATGCCCCTATGCCGTTTCCTGATAATGCTGGCTGGGATGTTGGTAAAAACCCTGATTGGTTCCAAGAGATTTTCGCAGCAACAGTGCTGTTTGGATAATATATTGTAACATTAATATATTGGATGTCCCAGAAACCATTCCTGTCCATAACTGTTCCATACCATGTTTCTGTCCCACTTATGTTGTTTTCAAACTCGGAAACAGAACTGGTACATTTGAGAACAGGTGAAACATTGCGTATTGCACCACCGCTTTTACCTGGTGAGTTCATGCCTACAAGTGATATTGAGGATAAAACAAAAAGTGAGACTGCAAGAATTATTGTTGCTGTTGTCTTAATATTTTTCCTCATTTATATCCCTTTTCCTGACTATGAATATATTTATCAGTAAATAATAGTTGACCTTTATATATGTTGCTGTCACATGTACCTGTTGTATTGCTGAAAACATGTTGAACAGCATTCATTTCCCATGCCTCCGTCTTATAAAAATGATACTTATGGCAATACCTACCCCAACCATCACACCTGTTATTACCCATATAATATTATCCCCCTCAGGATTTTCCGTTTTAAGTAATGCGGGTATTACTATATCGCATTCAGAATAATTGTTTTCTATGTTCACAGTTGTTATGTTGTGTCCTGTTATGTTGTTATATGTTGCACTTACCATTATCCTATCATTGTTATGGTAACCAAGGTTGTATAGGTTGTATGAGTAAAAACCTGTATTGTTTGTTTTTGTTGTTGCCGAGTTTCCTGTTTCCATGTTTGTTATATTCACATCAATATTTGGCACAGGTTTTCCATTTTTGTCATACACATGTCCGTATATCAGATACGTTGTTGTAGGAGTGATTGATAATATAAATTTCTCATTGTCATCCATTGTTCCACCGCTTCCACCCCCTGCCCCTGAATGCTCACAGAGTAATATCATGCATTGATAACTCTGGTTTACAGAAAGATTCCCTGGCATGTGAACAAATGCTTTTAATGTATATATCCTGCCCCCTTCAACAGGAACATAACCTGTTGCATCATTTCCTGTCTTGTTCCCAAGATCACTAATTAGAATATTATTGTCATAAACAAGATAATGAACCCACCATCCCTCATTTAATGCATCATTATCCTTATAAGCGAACAGTTTAAAATACACTTCCCCGTCACTATCTACATGAAAATCTGCTTCTGTTTCAAGACTCCTGCCATTCCCATCATAAACAGGAAAATAACTTGTCTTGGCACTGTCAAGGAATATGTCTGCGTTAACAGGCTGTAAAAAAAACATGATAAGCAAGAATGCAATCATGATTTTGCATGCTTTATGTGCTTTGAACATATTTTTTCCCATCCCGTTATTTTCCCCTAACACTTGATATCCGGCTTCTTGTTTGTCCCTAATCTCTATTCTCTGATACTTTTTTCTTTTCCAGTTCTTTTTCCTTTCTCAGCAGTTTTTTTTCCATTAAACTTAATTCAACCTTCCTCTTTAACATTTCTTCTTCTTTTTTTATTATCTCTGTTTTTTTCTGTTTTATCTTCTCCCGTTCCTCCGCAATTTTTTCTTTTTCATTGTAAAGTTCCTTTAGTTCCTCAATGTTCAGTTGCTCAAACTTCTTCATCAGTTTGAAATCGCTTTCCTGTTTCTTTTTTTCCTCTACCTCCTTTATTGCATTTCTGATTTCGTTTCTTTCAATCTCAGCAGAACTCATTCTTTTCTCAACATGCCGAAGATGTTTTATACCATTATCAGATTCAAGTTTTCTTAATGCCTCAGCAACCTCAGCTCTTTCCTTTTTCATCCTTTCCTGCATTTCCTTTTCCCATTTGCTTGTATCCACTACTTTTTCTTCTTTTTTCTCAGGTGGTTTCATTTTTTTTCTGAGTTTCTCCTGTTTTTCCCTGATTTTTTTTAATTCCACCTCAGACTTTTTTTTCTCCCCATCATTTTTTTCCAGTTC
>JAUWIS010000179.1 GCA_030605245.1 Methanobacteriota archaeon
GCATAGCGTGATTATGTAATTCATCTATGATAACAGTGTCATATCCTCCTTTTTTACTAATTATCGGTTTTAAGAAATCAAAACTTAACTCAACAATCTGAGAACCATCCTCTTCGCTGGCAGAATTCATCTGGGCAGCGGTTGTTAACGCAATGTGTTCTACGTTGGAGCTGTCACTCTCAACATATGGTCCTTCATGGTCCTCACTTGTTAACACAACATGTTCCACGTTAGAACCCGCCTCATCATCTGCTATGACTATCCCACTAAACTGGGATGTCCCTAACAAAAAAACAATTACAAACACCAGCCATGTTTTCATAAATTTATTTCGCATAATTTTCACCCTATAGGCTATATTTACGTTGCCTATATTAAATGTTTCCATAGATTTTCTATAAAAGAAAGGGTTTTTTAACTCTCAGAGATATCCTGTTTTTGTGATATTATGAAGTTGAAAACAGTAAAGATTGAGAAAACTGAGGACATGAACATTATTATCGGGCAGAGCCATTTCATAAAAACAATAGAAGATATTTATGAGGCAATGATTGCTTCTGCACCAAACATAAAGTTTGGCATTGGTTTCTGTGAATCCTCAGGACCCTGCCTTGTCAGAACAGAAGGAAATGATGATGAATTAAAGAATCTTGCAGGAAAAAATGCTTTGAACCTTTCCTGCGGGCATGCGTTTATTATTATGATGAAAAATGCTTTCCCAATAACTGTTCTGAACGCAGTGAAAAATGTATCTGAGGTATGCGGTATTTACTGCGCAACAGCAAACAATGTTGAGGTAATAGTTGCTGAAACAGGTTCAGGCAGAGGGATACTTGGTGTTATTGATGGAAAGAAATCAAAAGGTATTGAATCGGAAAAAGATGTTAAGGAAAGGAAGGAGTTTCTGAGGAAGATTGGGTACAAAAGATAAAACAGGTTATTCTGATGTATGTTTTATTCCCATCAGCGTTTTTGTTTCTCGCACATTTGGTATCTTATGTATTTCATCCAGTACTTTTGAGGAGATATTCTCTACGGTTTCACCTGTTGCCTCAACAACAATATCGTAGTCTCCAGCTACGGATGTTGCATGAGAAACATTCTTTAGTTTGAGTATATCGTTTAACACATCCCTGGTTTTTCCCACATCTGTTTTTATAAGCACATATGCTGAAACAAGATTAGCCATGCTAAACACTCATGCTTTAGTTTATTATAAAACTTTCTAAGCAAATGTTTAAGTCGTTATAACCCCCTATTTTTGGTTGATGAATGTAAACGAGGCTGTGAGAAAAGCATTAAACGGGGTTCTAATTGATGTTGAGGTTGTGCCAGGTGCGGACAAAAAAGGACTTTTTTTTGATGGGTGGAGGAAAAGAATCAAAATAAAGGTGAAAGGCAGGGCTCTAAAAAATGAGGCAAATGATGATGTGCTTAGTTTCTTCTCAAAATTATTTGACAGGAAAGTAAAAATATTTTCAGGTGAGCATTCCAGGAAAAAAACACTGTTTATTGAAGACATTAACCATGATGATGCTGTTAGGAAGATAGGGGAAATGATGAAATGAATTATGAGGAACGTCTGGAGGATGTTGAAAAAATCCTAGAAAAACTAAAAATCCTCAACAAGGAGTATGCTGTAATAGTTGAGGGGAAAAAGGATGAAGAAACACTCAGAAAACTATGTTTAAAAGGAAGGATAATAAGAATCAGGGGCTCCATATCGGGTCTATGTGAGGGAATATCCAGGGAACATAAAAAGGTCATCATTCTTTCTGACTGGGACAAGAAAGGAGGGGAGCTTTGCAGAAGACTTAAAAAATATCTAAATGCAAACTCTGTAAAATATGATGACAGGATAAGGGCTGAACTAACAGAGGTGTGTAAAAAGGAGATTAAAGATGTCGAATCCCTAATAACCTATGTTGAAAACCTGAGGAAACGATGCCTGAAAAGAAACCTTTAATACCCAGAAGAGCATGATAGTTACTGAAGAATTCACGTATCACATTCATCTATTGAAGCTGTGCTGGATTGAAGCAACAGCATTTTTATGCTGTTTCTCACAAGGAAGAGCCCTGCATTGTGTTGATGTTAGGGAGATTCCAATAGCCCATGATGTAAAGAGGAACCGCTAATTCATGATGCATGTTTGATATGTGTTTTTTCAGGAGTGATAAAAATGTATTTAGACCCAACTACAGTGAAGTATTTGATAAAAGCAAAAATATTAACAGAGGGTGTGGTAGAGAAACCAGATGTTGTAGGTGCAATATTCGGGCAGACAGAAGGCTTACTCGGGGAGGAACTTGATCTAAGGGATTTGCAGAAAAGCGGAAGAATAGGCAGAATAGAGGTAAACATTGAATCAAAAAAGGGTAAATCAGACGGTGAAATCATTGTCCCCTCAAGTTTGGACAAGGTTGAGACCTCAATACTTGCGTCCTCATTAGAGACGATAGACAGGGTTGGTCCATGCAAGGCAAAGATAGAGGTCACAAAGGTGGAGGATGTGAGGCTATCTA
>JAUWIS010000065.1 GCA_030605245.1 Methanobacteriota archaeon
AAAAAACATTAAGAGACAAAGATAGATGGTTATGGGGTAAATCATTCCTTGAGGCTTTAGAAAAAGATATAAAAGCTGAATTCAACGTTGCTCCAACTTCCGATAACAGCAGATAAAAGGGAAATCAAAGATTTCCTCAAATTGCCTTACTGCAACTTCTTTTATCCGCAAAACGTTATCAATCAACATCACCAAAAAATTAGAGGGGGTTAAAAGAGATTTTACCCAACCTTAAAACCATTTTCTGTTATTTTGTATTTTGCGGTTTTTGGTGGGAGATTTGGTGAAAGAATAGATATTTCATTTTTTTTGTCATCAATATTTATGAGGATGTCTGCAAGTTGGATGATGGTTTTAACTGCTTTTTCGTCATGCAGGTCGGGCTGCAAAAGGAAAAAACCAGTTGCTTTGAATGTTTTGATTTTTGCCCTGAGATAAGAAAGAAAACGATAAACGCTCTGGGGTGAAACATACATCAGCAGGGTATCAACAGAATCAAAAACAATCTTCTGCTCATAAACATTTTTTGATATGAAATCCGACATGGATGAAAGAACAGCGGAGCTGAGTTTTGCGAAATCTGCTGTTGACGGAACATATTTTATGTTCTCAGAGTCTTCGACAGAGGGATTTGATTGAACGGAGTAGCTGTCAACAAAAACATATTTGTCATCAGGGCTTAAAAACCATTTTTTTTCAGACATCTTATTTATGATATCATCCGCAAAATCATTTGTTGTGACATATATCCCTCCTTCATCTGATTTCAGGGTTTTATAAAAAATCTCCTGGGCAAGAATCCTTCTTCCTGACATAGGGGAACCATTTATTAAGCAGAAAACACCAGGGCTTAATGTTGCAACTTTATCCAACCCTTTTATGCCTGTTTTCATGACTTACCTCTTCATACAATCCTTTGCAAGGACAAACCACTGGGTTACAAGTATTGCTAAAAACAGCAGAAACAGTGTTCCGCTTATGTAATATATGCCATATCTATCCCCAGTCAAAGCCATCACATTATGTAATGCAATAAATATGATTGCTGCAAGGATGTATGTCCATGTTGTGTACAGAAAACTGCGCTCAAGAAAAAGTTTCGCTCTGAGCAGTTCAGGGTCAGCATTTTTCAGCATAAGCAAAATACCTATTGTGAATGCAAGCAATGCCAGACTAATCATAAAATTTGCTACCTCAAGATATTCCCATACCATGTTCACACCCCTATAATTTCCCGTATGTTTTTCACCCTCTCCTCCATTTCAACCATAAGCATTCCAAGGTTTGCATTTGGTGATGCGCTCACTACAAGTATTGCTTTTTTACCTGCACCCATTGCTACAAGTATTGCTTTTTCAATCTCTGCCGTAACCCTTTTTATTGTTCCTTTATTCAATGTTATAGCTGCTGTTTCCACAGCACCCATCATTGTTGCGCTCATCGCACCAAGTCTGCGCTCATCAACATCTCTCGGCAGATCAGATGCTATCATCAAGCCATTTCTTGCGACAACAGCTGATCCTTCGATGTTTCCAACATTTGCAAGTTTTTTCAGCTCCGATAACAGTTTCTCGGATTTTGTTTCCATTTTATCACCTCATTAATCTCTCAGTAAGCTCATCCAATAATAGCTCAACGCCTTTTTTCTCAGTGGCTACGGTTGGGCAGACAGGCACATCACCTGGTAACCCAAGTTTTCTTTTGACATCTTCAGCACTTAATGCATTACCCATGTCCTGCTTGTTTGCTGCAACAACAATTGGCAGACCGTACGCCTTTGTTTTTGAAAGCATATCCTTTGCCCTGATAAAAGTTTCCGGTTTTGCCGAATCAACAACGAGTATTACCGCTACTGCTTCATCTGCAAGGTACTGTAGTATTGGGTCAAAGTCTTCCTGCCCTGGTGTGCCGTATATGTCTGCTGCAAAACCTTTGTAATCCATGTAACCATGATCCAGTGCAACTGTTGTACCCATTCTGTCAACACTTACAACTTTGTTTGATAGTGATTTCACTATTGATGACTTCCCTGCATTATAAGGACCTGTTACAAGTATTTTTGGGAAATAAACCTTCACGCCGCCAGGCTTTAAAACCTTTACAGGAACAGCAAAAGGCTTAATTTTTTTCCATCCTATCTTTTCAGGGAAAAGAAACTGACGCACTATGGTTACCTCCTCCACAGGTTTTATGTTAAGAACAGCATCGAAATTGTTCTTTATACTCTTTACAATTTCTTTTTCATATTCCCATGCTGAAAACAATGCAACAACTGTCATTTTTTTCTTGAGCGTTTCTATCATCCGTAAAAGCTCTTCTACCTCCTCTTTCATATCTATGTATGAAGAAGCGCTGTCTATAAAAATTATATCACCTTGAACCTTTTTTACCTCGTCTAAAATGTTTTTAGTCTCAAAAGGATTTTCAACAACATGTTTTTCATCGGAATGAATGCCCATGTATCCTGAGAATGCATCTATAATGTATAACAAGTTGTTGCTTTCATATCTGCTTAAATCAAGACCCATGGTTGATGCTTCTCTCCTCACAGCCGATGCAGGTTTATTGTTTACAATATATACGCATTTAGAATTATTTTTTAACGCAGTATCCATTATATTTATTCCAAAGGATGCAGGGTCTATACCAGGTGATGTTGACAACAGTACAGCTACATTGTCTGGTATTTCCCCTATCTTGTCATCCAGTATTCTTATACCTGTTCTCATATTACCTCATCTGTTCAATAGTTAAGGAACCGGGTATTGTTTCTCCTGATCCCTAAAACCCCTAACTACTTTCATTTCATTACCTCAATCCTGGCTGGACAGAAACACCATTTTTTGATATGTCAAGTGAATGGCGCCCTGTCAGATGTCGTGTGCCCCTCATCTTCAGTATTTCAAGATATTTTCTCCTTATATTTTCCTCCTCTGCATATGACATTATCAGGACGCCGTCAACCATGTACCCGCTCATGGTGCTTGCAATATGTGAATGCGGGACCTCTCCTGTTACTATAGTCAGGCAGTCAAACCCTTTTGTGAATAACATGAAATCATGCAGGAAATCCCTATAACTTCTGTCATCCTTCATTGCTATCCTCATAACTGTTAATGGGTCAATGACGATTCTTTTTGGCCTGTATTTTTCTATCTCTCTCTCAAGAATATTTAAAATATAAGATGGCTGTTTCTTTATAGCGTCACCTATGTCCAGGAAAACAATCTTTTTTGTTTCAATAAGTTTATGCTCATAAAATGTGAAATTCCCAAGGAATTTTTGCACAACCCATGCGGGTTCGGATAATGCTGTAATATATAATCCCCTATCACCATTTTTAGCCCCATGAAACAAGCTTTGGACAGCAAATGTTGTTTTACCTGTACCTGGTTCACCTGCTGCTAGTATAAATGATGGTAAAGGAAATCCTCCTTCCATCATCTCATCCATCCCTGGTATCCCTGATTCAATCCTTTTTATTCCATTTTCTTTCATCTTACCCTCCTAAAACTTCAACACTAAATATATTCCCCTTTCCTTTCGCCTTTACGCAATACACTTCCTGATTGTAATATTTCTCATACACTGCCGTGATTATACCCCTTAACCTATCACATTTTACGCCTTCAGCAGGTCTTATTACATTTACCTTTTTCTTTCCAAAGACAATATCCTTTACCCATCCCCTTTCTTTCAGAATTTCTGATATCTTCTTAAAAAAGTCCTTTTCACCTTTTACCTCGTTTATGATTTCTTTCCCAATAATATGCCCAACACTAAACAATAATGTAGGTGCTGTTCCTGATAATACCTCATCATAAACATTTCTTGTTTTCCTCATCTCAACTTCAGATATCTTCACATACCTCATCATAGAATTATTAGTATACATATAGATAAAGTTTTGCATGCGTTTTACAAATTGAACTAACGTTCAACCTTTTAAGGTGGAGTTAGATAGTGAAAATATGTCGTAATTCAATTTGTAATTTGGAAGAACTTCATTCTTCCTCTCGCCGTTTTCAATCTAGAAAACGTCGAAAATGAGGAACCTCAGTTCCTCGTAGTTTATTTTATCCTGTCCAGTGAGAATGATCCTATAACCAGGTTTTTTTCTGTGAATCTGTACTGTATCCAGCTTCTTGTTTGCACATCACATATTCCTTGGACGGCGAAGAATGTTCTCAGGTTTTCTTCTTTGAATTCTATTACACCATCCATTACATGTCGTATTATTTGTACGTCTGTTTCATTATGCATGCCTTTTGTTAGTGAATATAATGCTACGGATTTGTCCCTCTTGCATTTACCTGTTAAATCCTCCAGAAAATTAAAAACATCATGTGGGTTTAAGTTTGTGAGCAGTGTTGATAGCGGAAACACAATCCTGTAACCCCCCCACTTTTCTTTGAGTTTGTTCAGCATGTTGTCCATTGATAGGCTTATCACATCTAAATCCTTGATGTCTTTAATATATTCCACATTTTCTTCATTACATTTCAATCCCATTCTTTTTGAGTAAATATCTATATATTTTATTAAACCCTTTTTTTCATGGTTAGCATAATCCGGAACATATTCCTTTAACTCCTTCTTAACATCGGTTACGGATATGTCTACTGTAATAATCATACACGCTATATCTTCCTCAAGACCTTCTGTAATACATCTGTTAAGAATTACCCGTTCTCCTGCAAAAGATGGTCCGTAGACCATGACATTTGATCCAAATGGTATGCCTCCGAGCAGTAAATCATCAAGTCTTGGAATGCCTATTCCGACCTTTCTGTTTTTCTTTGTTATCTTTCTTGCTTTACCTTTTTTCTCTGATATTTTCTTTATCTTCTCTTCTACCTCTTTTTCCTTTATCTTCAGATATCTTTCCTTCTTCATCAGTTCTTCTTCTTTTGTTTTTATTTCTTCTTCAAGTTTTTCTAGTTCTTCTTTCATTTTTATTTTTTCTTCAGCACCGGCAGGTATCGTCATCCTTTTTAGTTTTTTCTCCTGTTCCCTGAGCCTGTGTACCTCTTTCTCAAGTTTTTCTTCCCTGAAATGTAGGTCTTCTTCTCTTTTGCCAAGTTCCTCTTCCTTGTATTTCATTGGTTCTGTTTTCTTTTTCATATCTGCTTCCCTGAATTCCAAATCCGCTATTCTTTCTTGAACTTCTCTTTCCTTTCTTTTCATCATTGCTTCCCGGTTTTTTAAAAAATGTATTAATCTTCTAAGATCTCCTTTTTTTAGATATTCTGACAATGATATTTTTTTTGCCTTTCTAACCATTCTATTTTCACCTTTCTGAAGTTTTATCCTTATGATTATTATACAAACAAATGTCCATACTACAATTTTTTGTTCCTTTAAGCATATTTTTTTATTTGATATAATCCAGTGAGAACGATCCTATAATTAGTTCTCTTTCTGTGAACCTGTACTGTATCCAGTTTCTTGTTTGTACATCACATATTCCCTGGACGGTAAAGAATGTTCTCAGGTTTTCTTCTTTGAATTCTATTACACCATCCATTACATGTCGTATTAT
>JAUWIS010000141.1 GCA_030605245.1 Methanobacteriota archaeon
GACGGTTTTAGCTTTACATCCTGTGTTTTCTCTATCTCTGGCGACATAGGAACAGGCTCGATGACATCAACCCCTGCCTCTGACATGGAAACAGGTTCAAAAGTTTCAACCCCTCTTTCTGACTGCACTGTCATCATTTTTGGACTTTTTTTAAACAGTGATTTGAGCCTTCCCAGAAAACCAACTTTTTTCACTTCCTCAAACTCAACTTCATTAGTTTCTTTTATTCCTTCCATTTTCTCACCCTACTCTTAAATTGATAAGGCATTTTGCATATATTATTCTTATGCAACATTTTTTAACTGTATCTTACATTAGGCTGAACGCCATAGCAATTAGATACACATTTTTATATATCATACATTATTATATATTTTTTCATATTTTATATGCTATATATTTATTTAATCATATATTATATTACTCATGCCTTACATACCCATACTTTGTCTTTATCCCATGTTATTTTTATTGTCTGTGTTCCGCCAGATGTATACTCTCTTACGAGGATACTTCCTTTTATATCCTCCTTTGGCACAAGTTTTCCGGTCTCATTGATGTATCCTGTTCTGATGTTGATGTTCCCAAAATTGTGTATCCTGCTCCTAACCCTTATGCCGTCTGATGCGTTTACGTACACAGTGTCATTTGTTACCTCTATTTTATATTTCATATCTGCATTGCTACCTCTTATCTCGGATGGGAATGAAATAGTTGTATTGTATGTTGAGGTTGGATGCGCATTTGCCATGTATACTGCCGTATCGATATTGTTTGCTATCCTGTTTGCCGTGTCCTGCAGGATTATTTCTGTTGACGAATCCCTGCTTTCCATTGTTAGATTGATGCAGACACCGATAACGGATGCTAACACGATTGCAGATGCAAGATATGTGAACATATACCCTATTTCAGCATAACCCTTGTTATCCATCATATAAACCCTCATTTTGATTTCATATTTACATCAATGTTGCATTGAACAAGTTTCAGTTTAATTTTATCACCATTATTATAAAGCAAGCCACCTTCTTCCTTTTCAAATCCAAAATTTGACTCAAAATAGGAATACCATGCCTTATCCCATTTATCACCTTGTTTATCATATATCTGGAGTGTGAGATTGTAAACATCTGCGCTTATATTATTTCTTATGCCCATATTCATGTTTTTTAATGCAAAAGAATAATGCCCGGGTCCACCACCGCTGAGACTATTCTCCTTGACCCTTGTTTGAATCATGTACATCAAAATTGAATTTTCAGTCTCTGTAATAAGCGGCGCATCTGTCACATATTTCTCACCTGTCGCCTGCGTGATTAGACCGCCGTTAACAGATTTAATATAGTACGTCCCAAAAGCGGATGGAAGCTCATAACTGATTGGTGTAATATCAAAAAGCCATAGTTCTGCAAGTGTTCCCTGTGAAGCACCTGTGGTGTTGACCCGAATGTAAACTGTTCCTGTAAGAGGACGGTTAGCATCTACAGAAGTAGGCGTTGTGCTTATTGGTCCTTTATATACATACTTTGGTTCTCCTAAATCATCATCATTAGGCCAGTAAATCGTAATGTTCACAGTTTCAGTTTTTGTAGAATTAATCTTGAATGTATCATCCTCACCATCTAAATCAGAAAATCTTATCCTCAAATTCTCATTCAGCCCGTAGCTCACAACCCATGTCTCATTCATACTTTCACTCATGTATATGTTGCCTGCGCCAACTGATACATCAACTGTTCTGGATGCGCCTTCGCCCATGTTTACGACATCCTCAAATGATGAGTCAAGCGCATTAAAATATCCTAATGCTGATCCGTAATTCGCCTCAGACTGACTTCTTTGCAGTATAGGTGTAGCCCAGCTGAGTATGACTGTGGTGACAACAAGTACAATACCTATGAGAAGTACCATGCTGATGATTGGTGAAACTGCCTGTTTGTCATCCATAGTTTGTTATATAGCTTGGTGTTTATAAAAGTTGTGAAAAGGTGTCAAAAGGGATGCATTTGCCTCACAGATAACACCTTACACCTTAAACCTTTAAATTCCCCAGATCATCTCTACAATCCTGAACATTATGTCCCCGACAGTAAAGGATGCTATGAATCCTGCAAACAACGGAAGCATAAATGGTATTTTTGATGTTACCCATATCCTTTTTGCGCCTGCCTCTTTCAGTTTTCTCAGTTCATTTTCAACATTTTCATTCTTTTTCGGTAAAAATACTTTCATAATTTTTTCATTTTTTATTGTTTCAAGAGGCCATACAAATTTTTTCCTTATATCATCAATATCCATTTTGTATCCAAGGAAACTCAATGGGAAATGAAAATCCTTCCTTGATGTATTATAGATAAAGAATGCTATTGGGATTGCGAGTGAGAGTATAAGTGCATTTGTTAAAACAGTCAATGAAAATGGCCAGACAGTTTTTATCAGAAAGTATCCAAGGAAAGGTGTCCAATTAGGATAAAAAGGTGTTAACAGTGCTATTGTTATGAGTGCTTTTGCATCCGCACCACCAAACAGGAGTCTGAGATTGTAAAGCAGAAAAGCAAAAAGCATAATTAGTGGTATTGTAAGGATTTGCATGAAGAAGGCATCAAATCTAAGAATGTAAACCTGATAAGCAAAAATAGCAACCCCGAAGCAGCATAATAATATCCATATCTTTCTGTTTATCTTCCCTTTTCTCAGCTCTGTTTTTTCTGCTGTTTCCAGAAAGAATAATAAAAACAGAAGCATTATAGGAATAAATGTGAGATAGTAAACAGGATTCCGGCTTTCTGAGTAAAACTGCATTATCAGTATCATAAACCCTGTGAATCCCATTATAACCCAGATTTTGTCATCAACCCTTCTTGTTTTTAAATCTGAGTAGGATGCATAGCCCAGAAAAAAGATACCTGTTACAAGTCTTATAATATCAGGAATAATCTCTGAAATCATATTAAATGAAACACCTTAAAACTATTTAACCGTTAATCTTTAATCCTAAGAGTACATTCTACTTTTGATTATTATGACTGAAAAAAAGAGAGAAGTAAAAAAAGAAGAAAAGGTTAAGAAAGCAGAAACCAAACAGAAAAAGGTAAAAATTGAAAAGAAGATTAAAACAGGGGAAAGTGAGAAAAGGATACCCGAAGGGAAGAAATGTATAGATTCCAAGATTGA
>JAUWIS010000027.1 GCA_030605245.1 Methanobacteriota archaeon
CTATCCTTGAATGTCTCAAACAAGATATCCTTTGGAGGAGGGGTTACAGATGCGAAAACCATGGATAGACAAAATTTTTCGTCGTCAAGCAATCCTACAAGGTATCTGAAAAAATTTTTGTCAGATATGTAGTTTGCCTCATCAATCAGGATTACATTCGCTCTGCGTCTAAAAAGGCCTTTTTTTAGTTTTTTACATCTGAGCTTAAAATCATCAAGAGAAGAATTGTACCCGAAATGCCAGTATATCACCCTGAGTTTATACTTTGAAGCGTTTTTTAATAAATATTTCAGGATTGTTGTTTTACCGCTGCCCATTGGAGCGCAAACCCATACCAGCCTGTTTTCCTTTATTTTTTTAATGAGTCCAATAGTTTGCTTTTTATATATCAGAAAATCAGGTTCTGGTATGTTTGGGTTAAAAGGATTATACCTCCATCCATATTTTTTTAGCATATTTATGGATATGTTTTTCAGGATTTAAACTTGTCGCCATTCCTTTTCCGCTACATCTTCGCTACATATCACCTGTAGCGGAAGAACAAACGCTACACAATTTGTAACGATAACGCTACAAACGTAGCAAATATGCGTAGCGGTGTGATTTTTGTAGCGGTGCGGTAACTTAGAGGCTTATTCTCTTCACAAGATACAATTTTGTGTCCGGATCCATTAAATATTTTTTAGCATACATGGAAACATGCTTTGTACATCTTAATATGTATGCTCCATAGCATATATAGCGAACAACATATTCAGGATGACGAGAAAACCATTTTCTTGTTCTCTCCTTTGATCTACGAGATGATGAGGTTATTAAAAGATGCGAGTTTAAATCAAGTCTTCTTAAAAGGGATTTAGTGAGTGGTGTAAGATAATAGATGAGAACATTACCCCTGTTAATCTGACGCGTTATATATTTTTGTGTTTTTTCATCCCATCTTAGTATATAGACGCCAAAACAAACAATTTTGCCTCCCCTTGTTCTGTGTGAATACTGGCGAAGCCTCATTTTTGAGGAATGATCAAGACCAATAATTAGACAGTAATCTTTCATATTTTTAAATGGTTTTCAAACAATATAAATGTTAACTATAGCAGACATACAATTAAAATGCGAAACATAGGAAGTTTTAAGTAGGATAGGAAACAATTTAATATTATGCATACAGGGGTTGTGTTTATAAAAATCAAGGCAAAAGAAGAGAAAAAGATTTATCATAAACTTTCAAACACAGCAGGCATTGTAAATTTGGGTGTACTATTCGGGCGCTATGACTTTGTTGCAACGATTGAATTGGAAGATACGAATACATTATGGAATTTTGTTGCTGAAAAAATTATGCCTATTCCTGGTGTTTTAGACACTGAACCCCTAATACCATTTTCAGTTCAAATGATGCAAAAAAAGTGAAAAACTGATAAAAAACTATATAATAAAAAAGCAATACATTTTTGTGAATAGAATAAAAACCTATGTTGAAGGACTTGACGAAATTCTTAATGGCGGGATACCAAAAGGAAGTGTTGTTTTGGTTACTGGTACAACAGGAAACATGAAATCAGCCCTTACCTATTCTATATTATATGAAAATGCTTTGCGCGGAAAAAAAGGCGTTTATGTGGCATTGCAGCAGAATGAAAAAAACCTTAGCCAGCAAATGAAAAACTTCGGATGGAAAAAAGAAAAAGTGAAAGGAGATTTATACATCCTTGACAGGTACAAAATACAGGAAGGACTGGAGAGGGCTTACAGAAAGAGATTCATGGACATATTACTTGAGCATCTTCTTCTTCTGAAACAAAGCTTCAACTATGAAATTGTAGCGGTTGACTGCCTATCTGCTATGGAGACAGTATCGGATTTCAGGAAACCAAGAACGGATGTGTTCAAATTTTTTGACTGGCTGAGAAAACTTGATGCCACCTCTTTCCTTGTATCAGAGATGTCGCAGGATTCATCCTCATATGCCAGATATGATGAAGAATTCCTTGCAGACCTAATTCTTCATATGAAAATGGAGGCTATAAGTGATGTGAAAAACCGGAGGAGAATAAGATGTGTGAAAATGAGAACATCAAAACATTCTCGTGACTGGCACACATTATTATTCTCAGATGAAAAATTCAGGGTAACAGAAGTGATTAGCGAGACGAGATAGAAATCTCCTTCAAAAATAAAATTAGACGTATCTTGTTCGGTATCTGAATATGTCTTTTTTTTAGAGAGGGGATTAAGCTTTTTGTATCCTCCCCTATTTTTACTAATTCCTTACCTTTATGTTTTAAAACAAATGTTTTATTGTTTTCCGCAAGAAGAGACGCAATATCACCCACCCTATTCAGTAAATTTTTGATTTTGTCTTTTTTATCACTTATTGAACTTTTCTTTACCTTTTTATCTTCCCTACTTTCTATTTCAATACCATAATTTATGTTTTTCAATGCTGAAATAAGAGGATACCTTGCATCCTTAACATCAACAATAACGGTATCCTTATCAAGATTTACATTCGCAATGTTTTTTTCCTGTGCTACCTCTACCTCTAAAGAGCCGCTATTAATAAGGTTCCAGGATTTGAAAAACAAATCCTTAATCATGTTTTCCCAGAAGGTTTAAAGAAAAGGATTTTTCACCATCTATTGTTATTGTGAGTTTGTTGAATTTCATCTTAACCGTTGTTTCCTTGCCCTCCAGCATCCTGACAATATCCAAAATCTGTGACCTGCTCCCTTTTACACCTGATAAAACGGTTGAAACAATCTCGCCTCTTTTAGAAAGGGCTTCCTTGGCGAGCGCCTTTATCTTTGGTAACTCACCTGTAATCTCAGACACAATCTTCTTTGCCTCAGATGCTTTTTCAGCAACCTTCAACCTTGTTTCAAGTTCGTCTATTTTCCCTAGTAAATCCTCCGCCTTTGCCATTTAATCACCAGAATAGATATAATACTAATGATATTTAAAACCTGTGAATAAAAACATTTTTTAGCAAGTAACAACATAACTGTTATTATGAGATGCCCTAAATGCAATACTGAGATGCCTGATGATGCAACATTCTGCACGAAATGTTGGCATGCTCTGATAAAACCAGATGAACCAATAAAAAAATCTGATTTAGATAAAGAAATTGAAAAATCTATTTCAGCTATAAATGTGCCTTTAACCCTGAAGATAGATATGCATCTACGATTGAATGAGGCGCAGGTAAAGGAAGTAGAGGTGTTGAAAAAAAAGGTTTGTGATGCAGAAAAAAATTTTGGTGAAGATACAGCCGGTTTTAAGGCATACGCTGTTTTAGGTGTTGTGTCATTTAATTCTAAAAAGTATGAGGAATCTGATGAATACTTTAGCTCTGCAATAAAATGTGAACCTGAGAGAAAGGAGGGGTATCATAACAAGGGCATAGCATTATATTGTTTGGGCAGATACTCTACTGCGTTAGAATATCTTGACAAAGCAATACAGATAGAGCCTTTTAACGCGATAAGCTGGTATTCAAAAGCTTTAACGCTCATATATATAAACAGACTACATGAAGGCATATCATGCTATGAGAATGCTGTGAAGATTAATCCTGAACTGAAAAAAATAGGGCTGTTGAGCAAGGGGAAAACATGAGAAAGATAGCAAGAGCAAGTGTAAGAACACACAGAGGTATTGTTCTAAGTAAGGGTGAAACATGAGAAAAAAGTTATTTTTTGTAACATTGTTAATAGCATCACTGTTACTTCTATCCCCATTGCCTTCTGTGAATGCAAATGAGGATAGATTAAACATTTTTCTTGAAATAAACATTGAGGATGGGGACAATGTAAACCTTATGTTTTTCATGGGAACAGGCAGCCCCAGCGGAGATTTTGAGCAGGTAACTAACTGGACCAATGAATGGGAGAGTTATCCTTTTCAGGCTAACAACACAACACAAGGGAATCTGGAAAGATATGTTGTCAACACCCTCAATAATAGTCCAAACGGTTTTGCAAAAAAGGTGTTGGGTGTTGAAAACATCAAAGTCAACAGTGCATCCGCAGCAAATTGTTCTAATGGGATATACATAAAAATAAATGCAAAAATATCAGATACAACCCTTCACCCGCTTAGTTTTCTTGGAACGGAGTATGAAGATAGAAAGGTGGATGAAATAGTTAACATCAAAATAAAAATAATATCAAAAAATGCTATGCTCAACACACCCATTTTAGAGTTTATATTATTTCATTACAGACTTCCGACAGGGGAGTACATGGAGTATTCCTCAAATACAAACACAATAAATGTTAATTCAAATCCTTTTTTTTCACCTCTGGGTAGTTTTATTATATTAATTGTTTTTGTGGTCATGGGTATTACAATATGCATCTATGCCCGAAGATATATGAGGGGTGTAAGACTTGGACCTGAGGTATGGGTACTGGCAACAATATTCTATTTTTGTGCATTTATACCATTAAGTATTTATCTCCTTTATGTTTTTATAATGATAGGTTTGGTTTTGTCCTTTGTAAAACTGTTTAAGGCAATGAAGACAGCGAAACCGAAAGTAAAACCAAAAAAGGTGTCACCAATGATATCCGGAGATGCTGTTGAAAAATATCTTGGTAAAGAAAAACCGAAAGAGAAACCTGTGAAAGTTGATGAGGAGGCAGAGAAGGCATACAGGGAACTGCATAAATACTCAGAGGGTACAACAATATCGGGGGGGAGAACTGTTAAAAAAGAAAAAGAGGAAAAGAATGAGAAAGGAGTGAAGAAGATAGATATTGAGTCATTACTAAAAACAGGGAAAGAGAAGGAGGCGAAAGAGGGGGAAAAGAAGAGGGATAATATATCACTACTAAAAATAGGGAAAGAGAAAAAGGGGGAAACATCAGGGAAGGTCATGGAAAAGGAAAGCGGGGATGAACTCATGAAGCTCATGGAGAAAAAAGGGTTTAAAAAGAAAGGGGAGAGGAATGACTGAAGAAAAACAGACAAGAGAGTTTGTCAAAATAAGCAGGAATATGTCTGCATTGATTGAGAAGTTTGATACAATTGCAAAGGCGCTCCGGGCATACATAAACGAGAACAGTAAAAGGATGGGAAATCTGGATGAAGAGATAAAAAGGATTGATGAGAGAATGAAGAAGATTGAGACAACAATGGAGAATATTAAAGACTATAATGCAAGAATTGCAAAAGAAGCGGCAAACAGTAGCGAGCTGATAACAGGCGGTTTTTATGATTTAAGATCTAGGGTTGAGGATATTGAGATGAACATTTTAAAAACAATGAAACAGAAGGGGAGAAGGAATGAGAGTAGTCAGGGAGTAGAAGCTGGGAATTATGAAAAAACTACTAAAAAGAAGGAGGAATAAAAATGGGTGATATAATTTCTTCGTTAGATGAGTTGAAACGAAACATCCCAAGAGGGGTACTGAAAAAAAATCCGGATATAACGGGTGATGTTGAGAAGGCAAAAGCCCTTGTGAAAAAACAGCAGGATTTTGAGAAAAGGGAGAAGGAATGGGCTGAGCAAACAGAAAAACTTGGGAAAATATCAGAAACCTTATCAGTTAGGGAGAAAAAGGCCTCAGAAGCAGAAAGCTCATTAAAAGATATGCTTGAGAAACTCTCAGACATCAGCATAAGGGTTCAGAATACCGAGGAAAGGGAAAAAGGAGTTTCTGAAAAAGAGAAAAAAATAGATGAGTTAGAAGAAAAAACACAGGAATTATTTAAGAAAAATACTGAGGCCTCAACAGTTCTAAGTGAGACAGGAAAAAAACTTGCAGGTGTTATGGATGAATGCAAACAACTGCAGAAAAAACTTGAGGAAAGAGAAAGCATTCTCACGAAAAGGGAGGGGAATATCAACAACTGGAAGTCAGAACTAAACATAAGGGAGAAAAACATTTCTGTTAGGGAGGATGAGATTGCCAGGTTAACAACAAAGAGGGATGATCTGAAAGAGGAAATGGCTACGCTCAAGGTAAAGAAAACAGCAGAGTTCAAAGAAATGGATGAAAAACTAAATGTCAGGGAAAAAGAACTTTTTGCAAAGGAGCGCGAGCTTTCTGGTTATGAAAAAATGCTTTCTGACAGGAATGAAAGATTAACGGAAAGAGGCATAAAACTTGATGATTTTGAAAGGAAGCTTCAGGAAAAGGAGAAAAATATTGAGGAAACAAAAAGGGAGCTGGAAAGAAAAGAAGAGCATATAAAAATACTTAAGGCGCAGATAGAGGCGCTTGAGAAAAGAAAACTGGAGCTTGAAAAAAATCTTTCGGAACTCAGGGCAAAGATATAATATACACTTGAACTTGAAAAAAACTGTCGGAGTTTAGGGCGAAGAGAGGATATACACTTGATCTTGAGAAAAATCTTTCAGAGTTAAGGGCGAAGATATAATATGTAAATAAATCATACCACCTTGTATGGACTCCCTGTGGATACCGGTCATTGTTTCCATTATCATAGCATGGCTTGTTTCAATTTATGTTTTAAACAGGAAAAAAGTTCTTGAGAAACATCATATGTCTTTGAGCGGACCGATTCTCCTTGTTCATACCGAAAAAGGAAAAGGCATAATTCAAAAAATTGCTAAGAAAAAGTTTTGGAAGTATTTTGGCAATTTTGTTATTGTTTTATGTGTTTTTGTAATGATAATTATGATGATTATGTTATGCTGGAGCGCAATTATTGCAACACAAATCCCTGCAAAAATGGCAATATCGCCAAGACTGATGATTGGCCTACCGGTCATAAACCCGATAATACCATTATGGTATGGCCTGCTCGGTCTTATAATAGCATTGGTTGTTCATGAGTTTTCACATGGCATACTCTCTGCTTTTGCCAAGATAAAAATAAAAAGCCTTGGTGTTTTGTTCCTTATTTTACCATTGGGTGCCTTTGTTGAGCCTGATGAAGAAGAACTTAAAAAAGTGAAAAAGATAAAAAGAATCAGGGTTTACGCAGCAGGTCCCGGGATGAACATGATTGTGGCATTAATTTGCGCTTTAATTTTTTCCTGGTCATTCATGGGCTCTGTTTCACCGGTACATGATGGTGTGCTTGTTACAGGTGTTGAGGAGGATTCGCCAGCAGAATCAATTCTTAGTCCTGGTGCTTTGATAACAAGTTTCAATGATACCCCAATAAAAAATATTGACGATTTTGGGGATGCAATAGGGTTGACGAAATCAGGGCAGACAATAAATATCACGATTTACTATAATCATGTATTTAGTAACAGGAGCGTAACACTCGCAAACAGGTACAACTACACAAAAAATGAGAAGCACAATGGCACAGGTTATTTTGGTATAAACTATGCAGATGTAAATGCTCTACCCGACAGGCTTGGCAGACCTTTTTCTTCTGCGAAATCGTTCACGGGTGTTTTTGGCAATTCAATGTTCTATATCGCACTTCCGCTCTGGGGTTTATCACCTTTTCATTCACCAATAACAGATGTTTACGAGATTCATGGCCTCTGGTCCTTTTTACCGGCAAATGCCTTTTGGGTTCTTGCAAATATTTTCTACTGGGTTTTCTGGATAAATCTTATGCTTGGACTGACAAATGCGCTTCCTGCTGTGCCACTTGATGGAGGATATATTTTCAAGGACGGCGCGGACTCATTTTTTGGTAAATTCATCAAGAATGATAAAAAGAGAGAGAAGCATGTTAATGCATTATGTTATACTGTAGCGCTGTTCATACTTTTCCTTATATTATGGCAGATAATTGGACCCAGGCTTAGTTTAATAGGGTTATGAAAATGAGTAAAACTGAGTACCTGAAAACAGGATTGAAAACCGTTTGCCTTATCGCAATTCTTTGTTATTTTATAGTAATCCTTTTTTCCTTTCTTTTGCTGTTTCCATCATTAATCCTTGTTTTACCAGAACTTCTTAAATCGTCATGGACTTTTTTTATTATAATACCATATATGATACCTGTTTTTTGTTTTAAAGGATTAAATTTGGCAATATATTATTTGTTTGTTGTTTCTGCAATTCTTTTATCCTTTGTTTACATGATTAAGAAAGAGGGAAAACAGGCATTGTTTCTTTACTCAAAATTTTTTGAAAACAAAAGAAAGAGCCGCCCATTTTTTCAAAATCCAATAAGGAGAAATGCCTTTTTGTTCCCAGAAAAAAATAGTAATTCATTCTTGCTCATCCCCCAAATTTTTTTAGGATTGGTGTTTTTTGATTATGTTTATGATTATATTATACGATTTATTCATGTAA
>JAUWIS010000064.1 GCA_030605245.1 Methanobacteriota archaeon
CCCATGAAGTTGGGCAGGCAATATGTGGCGCATTACCTGCTCTCTCAGGTGTTGGGCATTTGAAAACATGGGAAACAATTTTTTTATCGGATATTTCTGAAAAAACAATACCGGTACCCTGCAGGTTCCATATAAACTGTGAAGTTTTTTCTACCCATTCCATAGTCGTCCATTTTTCAGGTCTTTCTTTGACATATTCATCAAATACCATGTTGCCAAGTTTTTCTGCAGATTTCATCACAATCTCAGATGCAGGTTTTTTATCAATGTGTTTAAAAACCGAGTCTGTTATGCACAAAATTGTAAAATCCGATACCTTTGCAGGAACAGTATCTGATGCCTGTTTTACAGGCATATCAAGTTTGACTGAGGCGGACTCAAACATTTCCTTCATTTTTTCCCGGATGTTTTCTTTTTGATTAACAAGGAATGTAAAATCACATTTTTCTTTATTAGCAGCAGTTGTGTTTTTCATTATTACTTCTCCTTCAGGGAAAACCTTTCTCCATAACCCTCTGCCGAAGCCGTATGAAAAAGGACATATAATATCGGGTGCAGACGTAGCCCTGTAAATTGTTGGGCATTTGAACACAGAGGATTCAATTTTGTCATCCAATATCTCTGTGAATGTGATTCCTGCGCCCATTTGCTTGAATACATTTTCATTTACAGAGTCAGCCCATTCCCTGGTTGTTGTAATTTTTTCTTTGATATATTCATCAAATATTTTGCTCCCCAACTCTTCCGCAGATCTCATTAAGATTTCTGATGCGGTTTTTTTATCAACATCCTCCAGGATAGTTTCTGTTAACATTAGGATATTGTAATCCGCGATTTTCTGGCATAACAACAAATCCTTTTTTGGTTTTGTCATCCACACTGTCTTGTCCCCGGATTTCATTTCCCTTAAAGCATCATTCGTGTTACTCACCCCCTAACTCTACTGTGTTGTCACATACCATCTTCAGCATTGATGAAATCTTTTCAGATGTCTGCTCGCTCACGGATAGTATAAATGAGTAAATCTCCTTTCCGGATAAATTATTAACAAGCACATGTATAAACTCTGACAATATATTTTCATTGTTGTAAACCGCCAGGGCATTTATTGAATCAAAAAGTACAAACTTGTTGGCTGATTTCACCTTTTTCAGCTGCACCTCTGTTTTTGTCATCATCATCTCCAGCATTGTAGGACTTTCCACAAAAATCACATTACCTGATGGTGGTGGCACACCCTCTACCATATAGGATACAGCATCCACAAAAAACACATCATCAAGATTAATTTCAGAACCAAGCCTGGACATTATTGCCTTACTGGGCCTGGTTGCTGAAACATACACACCGCCCATGCCCTTTTTTGTAACTAGATAACTCATTATGCCTTGGATACTCTTAAAATAGTTATTTACTGCCGGCAGAATCAGGTTTGTCTCATACCTGTTTATATCTTTAAGTTTTTGAACTATTTCTTTATCAACATCAGCCACTTTCTGCACCCCACTTTAGTAATGGTACCAGCACAACACCGTTTGGTGTCAGATCAAGAATATACTTTGCAAGAGAATGCATTGTTCCCCTCATCTTCACTACATGAAGTGTTCTTAGCATATACCCTTTTCTCTCTATCGCACCCAGGAGTATGATACCATCTGCTATTGCCTCCTCAACACCGTACGCAGAATAGGTCACACCAGGTGTCATACCCCATGCACCTGTTGGAGCTACCTCTGAAATAAGCAGTGATGTGCATCCTGCATCGGATAATGTCTTTCCAAGATTGAATACGAACTCCCTTATCCTGACCCTTGATTCAAGCTGATGAGCTATTGCTGTAATAGAGTCAATGACAAGACGTTTCACCTTCAGTTTTTTCACAATGTCCTCCATTATATTTATAAGAGGATCAATCTCCTGGATCTTGTAATCCTTTTTTTCCATACCAAGACGCGCATACAATGAAACCATGTCAAGAAGATAAAGTCTTTCTTTTTTTATCAAATTCTCATCAAAAAACTCAAAACCGCGCAGGTTTGTTATAACCTTTGATGATGGTTCTGTTACAGAAATAAACACGGAGTTTTCGTCCATTTTTGCGCCATTGACAAGAAACTCCATTCCCAGTGTGGTTTTACCTGAACCGCATGGGCCTGATAGTAATACGGTGTTTCCTCTTGGAATTCCACCACCGAGTATGTTATCCAGTCCTTCTATCCCGGTTTTACATTTAGATCTTACTACAACCATTCTTCTCTCCTTCAATTTATAATAATGAATGTTATTATTAATATTAAAATGTGTTGATTACAGCCTTTTTCTTTTCTCTAAGAGAGAAAAGAAAAATGTCTGGCGAAAAAGAAAAGAGAGGAGGGATTGCGTTAGCAATCCCTCAATTTTCTTTCTTCGACCCCAGGGCATTCTTTCTTTTCCCAAAAGAAAGAAGGCGCTGGGCGGGAAAGAAAAGAGAATGGCGGTTGCCTATGGCAACCGCCTATGTGACGGAAAACGCTCTTAGCGTTTTCCTAGCATGTTACGGAATTTCCGGAGCAAATTCCTAATTATGAGACCTTTATCTTTGTTAATAGGGTTGCGGTGTCAAACACAATTGAGTATTTAGAAGACTTTGCGATTATTATGGCTATGTTCTGTGCGCTATGACTCGCAGTTGCTGGTATTGTAACATTCACCTCAAGACGTAGATAGGTTTCGTTAACATAGTTAGATAGATTAATCGCGGACAGGTTTGCCTCAATTGTTCCATTAGCATGCTTTGTATAATTCGTTCCACCAGACAAATAAATGATATTCACATTCCATCCTGATACATTAGATATTGTTATCGTGTCATTAATGTTCCCGTTGTTCATCACTGTAATATTAAATGAAGCATTTTTGCCTGCAACACAACTAATGTTGCATCTGTCAGGTCCAATTGAAATCAGATTACCAAGACTTGGATTAGAAAAGTCAGAGATACTGTTTCTTCTGCCGAGAGTGCCATTCTTACTTTTAGTTTGACTTTGGGCCCATGTAGATATCCAAGGATTTAGTCGCTCTATTGTCTCACCATTTCCATCACCACCAAGAGAAGAAACATATTCTACATTGTCTATGATTTCATGATATCTATTTTTTAGAGTAAGAGTATCTTCACCATTATTTAACGATCTATCCGCAATCTTGTTCATTCTATTACCAGTGGTAAGATTACGTTGTTCTAACCATATTGCATCTGGGTTGTATGTATAATTTTCTTTAACAGATTTTTTATGATAACCTGAAGGTATTATTGCAAATTGATTTGAAGGTAAAATAGTGCCCCATACACCATCTGCATCATTCCAATCTGTCAATTTTGCCCATTTCATTGTAGAAACATCACCATAATGCCCGATTATCCATCCACTAACATTTATAGCCATGTTTGTAGGATTGTATAATTCAACCCATTCATTCTCCTCATCTGTTAGGGGCGGGGTTGGCGGATCATACATTATCTCATTAATCACAATCTTCTCATTTATCTTTCCGCCATCAAAAAGACGAACTGTGAGTTTTGCGCTTGTGTAATTGTTATTTATCGGATTATACACTGCTACAATCCTCTTGTACATCCCAACATTTTTTGCATTTGTGTAATCTGCGCCCCAGCAGATTTTTGTTTCATTTCCTATTATCTGAAATGATATGTTAAAATTTTTTCCAGTTGAAAGACCAAGAAGGATTCTTGCCTTGGAATATGTTATCTTTCCCATTCCAAGTATTTTGCTCATGCTGAGAACACCATAAGAATTTTTGTCTTTTGCAAAACCAAGGGATGTCATGTTTGTGTCTATGTCTGGTGCATCTTCTTTATAATATGCAGGATAGAGTTCCCAGTTTGTTTTACTGTTATTATTGTCCAGACACCCGGGATTGCCTATCAGCACCTCAGAGACTCTCATCGCCTCCTCCTGATTATAATTTACTATTGGTGGGCGGGTCCAGATGTTTACTAAAGAATAAAATGTGGCAACAATTATTAGGAAAACAGTGAACATAATGACGAACTCAACAATCCTTGATATGCCTCTGTTATTCATTCGCATAATCTCAAATAGTGTAGAGATTATATAAGGTTTAAGGTGTAAGGGATTGGTGAGAGTTAGAGCAGATGGAAAAAACAAAACAAGTTCATTCACTTTTCCAATAAAAGGAGGAATTCTCTAACTACTTGCTCGCCCCTGTCCTAACTGCTTCCTCATAAACTTTTTCAATTTTCTGAATTACCTTGTCCCAGGAAAATTTTTCCTCAACCTTTTTCCTTCCTGAATCACCCATTCTTTTTCTCATTTCTTTGTTTGAGAGCAGGAGATTGATTTTTTCACTGAGTATTTTTTCATCCATAGGCGGAACAAGAACACCTTCAACATTATCTGTTATCACTTCCCTGACACCGGGTATGTCTGAAACAATAACAGGTTTACCACAGCTCATTGCCTCAGCTATAACAAGACCAAAAGATTCAAGACGCATGATTGATGGTAAAACAAAAACATCAGATGCAGCATAGTATTTTGGAAGCTCAGTAGAAGATACTTTACCTGTAAAAATGATTTTATCCTTTAAACCAATGTTTTCTGCAAGATTTTTAAGCTCATTTTTTATCTCACCTTCACCTACAATTAGATATTTTGCATCAACATTTTTTGCAGACTTTATCAGATACTCCAAACCTTTATGCTCAACAAGACGCCCTACGAAAAGAACAGCATTACCGTTTAAATCATATTTTTTCCTGATATTGTTACCGTCTATTTTGGGGTTAAACTCGTTGATGTCAACAGCGCTTGGTATCACAACCGGTTCATGTGTCCACATAGCCCTTGATGTCGCAGCATATGTTTTTGTTGAGACAATGATTCTGTCAGCATTTTTCAGTGTGTAGGAACCAAATGTTTTTGTGTACATCCATGAAACAAACCTGCCAAAGAAGGATGGTATTTCAGGGTCGCAGTGATATGTTAAAACAAATGGTGTTTTGTTTTTTTTACCTATCCTTGCAGCAAGATATGAATGAAAAGGCGGTGGGGAATGAGCATGAATAACATCATAATCAGATATTTTCATTGAGGGTGCTACAGGCGTTTTAAACAGTGTGAACAAAGGTTTTATTCTGGCAACATTTACTCCTTCTATGCTTTCATTTTCCTTTGTATCTGGAAGCAGTGTTGTGTAAACAGTAACATCATGTCCTTTTTTCATCAGGAATTTTGATAATGTCAGAACATAGGATTCAATACCACCTATATGTGGATAAAAATATGGTGTAACCTGTGCTATCCGCATTTAAGCACCTTTGAATCTGGTTTTATCCATCCCTTTACAAAGACCCCGGGACCTATAAATGTATTTTCACAGATAACGGTTCCAACATCAAGCATGGAATTTATGCCTGTTTTAACATTGTCACCCATGACAACACCAAGTTTTCTTCTATTAGTATCCGTTTTCTTTCCTTTAACAAAAGAATAGATGCCTTTTTCATCAAGTCTAAGATTTGCTGTTTTTGTGCCTGAGCCAAGATTGCAGTTTTCACCAATGATGCTGTCACCAACATAGCTGTGATGCGG
>JAUWIS010000086.1 GCA_030605245.1 Methanobacteriota archaeon
AGGGGAAAAGTATTGTCAACATAGTTAGATGGATATTGTAATGTAATAACCGTGCTTTTTACAGATGTTTTAAGTGGGAAGAAATATGTTTTTTCTCCTTCAGAGTTTGTTATGCTGCCATCATATTCTCTTTTGTAGTTCACATAAACCCAAGTTTGTTTAATATTTGTATCATCATTTTTATCTGTGATTTTTAATTTTACTTGATATTTATCTGCTTCATTATATCTATGTGTTATGTCAACTCCTTCCTCCTCCCAATTGTTTCCACCTGTGAAATTCCATTCATATTTTACTATGTCTCCCTTTGATAATGATGCATCAAAGGTTATAGTTTCATTTGGATAAACAATGTTTTTGTCAACAGATATTACTGCCTCCAGAACATATTCTTCCATTTTTTCCTTTTCCTCATCCCACAGACACCCACATGTGCTTATGATAATAATGGCAATGCAGATTACAGCTAAACAGGTTTTCATTAAAAAGAAATAGTAAGATGAGGTAATAAAACTTTCTAAGCAAAATTTATTATATTATCAACCCTTTACAGAGAATAATGGTTGAAGAGCAGTATGTCAGGATAAGACTGCCGCGAAAGGGTGAAGTCTTTGGTATAGCAGATCAGTTACTTGGCGCATCGAGGATTAGGGTAGTATGTGCTGATGGGAAATCAAGGATGGGCAGAATCCCTGGTAAGATAAGGAAAAGATTATGGATCAGGACCGGTGATTTACTTATTGTCAAGCCCTGGAGTTTTCAGGATGCGAAGTCAGATATTGTCTGGAGATACACAAAAACCCAGGCAGCAAACCTTAGAAGAAAAAGACTACTGCCAAAAGATTTTGATATGTTCTGATTCCCATGTTTGATAAGATTGAAAAAATTGAGAGAAGAAAAAAAGAAATTCGGAAAACCTATTCTGAGGTTTTTGACAAACAAACACTACTTTCCTTAACAAAAATGTTATCTAACCAAATTATTGATTCTGTTGACTTTCCAATCTCAACAGGAAAGGAAGCAAATGTTTTCAGGGCAAAAAAAGACCGCAAATATCTTGCATTAAAAATATACAGGACATCAACCGCTGTTTTCAGGGATTTAACAAAGTATGTTGTAGGCGACCCAAGATTCAGAAATGTTAAAAAAAAGAACATTATTTATATCTGGGCCAGGAAGGAGTACAAAAACCTGAAAAAAATAACAGACTTGGGAGTGCCTGTTCCAAAACCTGTTACGGTCAGGAATAACATTGTTGTTATGGAGTACATAGGCACTGAAAGTATGCCTGCTCCCATGCTTAAAAACACTGAAATGAAAAATCCTGAGAAAACCTTTAAAACAATCCTTGGCTATCTAAAAAAAGCGTACAAAGGAGGAATAGTGCATGGGGACATGAGTGAATACAACATTCTTATGTACAAAAAGCCGGTTGTGTTTGATGTTGGTCAGGCAGTTGTTCTTGAGCATCCGCTATCAAATGAGTTACTAGAAAGGGATGTTAGAAACATAGTAAGATACTTCGGGAAATTTAATGTAGATGCTTCAGAGAAAGAAGTTCTAATGGAAATCAAAGGTGAATAAATGGAAATCCTAAAAATTCCAAAAGAAAGAATAGGCGTTCTAATTGGAAAAAGCGGTGAAGTTAGAAAGGAAATAGAGAAAAAATCAGGCACAAAAATTTTAATTGATTCAGAAAATGGTGAAGTAACGATAGAAAAGGGGGATGCTGATGCGTTAACAGAATTAAAAGTAATAAATATTATAAAAGCCGTTGGAAGAGGTTTCTCACCGGAAAATGCATTCAAACTGTTCAGTGATGAATACTATCTTGAAATTATGAATATAAAGGATTATGCAAGAACACAGAAACATATTATGAGACTAAAATCAAGGGTGATAGGCAGCAAGGGAAAAACAAGAAAAATTGTCGAGGAGCTTTCAGGAGCAGAAATATCCATATCTGGGAATACTGTAAGTATAATCGGGACTGTTGAATCCTTTGATGTTGCATTAAAAGCAGTGGATATGTTATTAACAGGTTCTGAACATTCAGCTGTTTACAGATATCTGGAAAGGATGAGAAGAAAAATATTTTGATTGGATTTTGAATCAACAAAAGAAACTGTTATATGCCAATACAGGAATTAAGTCATGGTGGTTTAAAATGAAAACATCAAAAATTTCCGGGTTTTACAAGCTGAGCAAAAAGGAAAGGCTTGGGTTTGTGAAAAATTTTGCAGACTTAACCCATGAAGAAATCAAGACTTTGAACGAGTCCACAGTTGATTTTGGTATTGTGGACAGAATGATTGAGAATGCGATAAGTGTTATGCCTGTTCCACTTGGTATCGCAGTAAATTTTCTGATAAATGGTAAAGACTACCTTATTCCAATGGCAGTTGAGGAAACATCTGTTATTGCAGCAGCATCAAATGCTGCAAAGATTGCGCGGGTAAAAGGCGGTTTCAAAACAAGTTCAACAACACCTGTTATGATAGGACAAATCCAACTTATTCATAAAAACCCTGAGGAGGCAAAAAAACAAATTCTGGGAAACAAAGAAAAAATTCTGAAAATGGCAGATGGGTGTGACCCCATGCTTGTGAAGTTTGGCGGAGGAGCAAAAGACATCAATGTGTGCATCCTTGATAATAGAATGGTTATAACCCATCTTCTTGTTGATGTACGAGATGCGATGGGCGCAAATGCTGTTAACACAATGTGTGAAACTGTTGCTCCTTTCATTGAAAAAATAACAGGTGGGAAGGTGTATCTGAGGATTATTTCAAACCTTGCTGTTCATCGTCTCTCAAGGGCAACTGCTGTTTTCTCAAAGGACATTATTGGTGAAGATGTTGTTGACGGAATTATCCAGGCATATCTGTTTGCAAAATCTGATCCTTACAGGTGCGCAACCCATAACAAAGGGATAATGAACGGTGTGGACGCTGTGATAATTGCTTCCGGAAACGATTTCAGGGCAGTGGAATCAGGCGCGCATGCCTATGCATCCCTGAACGGCTACTCCCCTCTCACAAAATATGAAAAAAACAAAAACGGTGATTTAGTTGGAAGCATTGAGCTCCCAACACCTGTAGGTCTCATTGGTGGCGCGACAAAGGTTCATCCGACAGCAAAAATATGCGTAAAGATTCTTGGTGTGAAAACAGGAAGAGAACTTGGTGAGATAATAGCCGCAGTTGGTCTTGCACAGAATTTTGCAGCTTTAAAAGCGCTTGCCTCAGAGGGAATACAGAAAGGACATATGGGGCTGCATGCAAGGAACATCGCAATCATGGCCAGCGCTAAAGGTGAAAGAATTGATAAAATCGCTGAGCAGATGGTTAAGGAAAAGAAAATAAGGATTGACAGGGCAAAGGAGATAATGAAAGAACTGGAATGATATATCAACAATTAAACATGCAGGATATGTGCTTCATACTTTGATGTGTTTCCATTTTCCGGATTTAAACCTGTACACGATGAATATACTTCTTATGTAGTACTCCACAGTCATAGCAATCCATACACCATACAACCCCAATCCTGCATAAAACCCGAGCAACAAAGCCAATGGTAATCGGCATCCATAGACACCTACTACTGAAGCATAAAGCGGCCATCTGGTATCGCCTGCGCCTCTCAATGCTCCTGCTATCGTAAAATATATGCCTATTGCTGGTATCCCAACAGCCAGTATTCTTATCCATATAACAGACAGATTAACAGTTTCTGCATCATCTACAAAAATGCATGCTACAGGTCTTGCGATGATGAATAATATTGTGCTGATTGCAACCATTGTCATTACACATAAGTGCATAGATTGCCAGCCGCTTTGTTCTGCCTCTTTGATTTTTTTTGCACCAAGATTTTGCCCGACCAGGGCAGCGGCTGCCATGGAAAAACCAAAACCAGGCATGAATGACAATGACTGTATTCTCATCCCAATCTGATGCGCTGCCAGCGCGTTTGTTCCGAATATAATCACAATCATCACGTATATTATAAACCCTATTTGGATTACAATCTGTTCAGTTGCAGCAGGTGTTCCTATCTTCATGATTCGCTTTATAGTTTCTAATTCAAATACCCTTCCGTTTGAAAATAGATTTAAGACCGTTTTTCCCTTTAAGAAAATTATGATATAGACAACCGTTCCTACAACGAATGATAAAGCAGTTCCAATCGCAGCACCTTTCACACCCAATGCAGGAAAACCAAACTTACCAAAGATTAGAATATAATTAAGTGCAATATTTACTACACTTACTATCACACTTACATACAATGGGGTTTTAGTATCCCCTGCACCCCTTAGTGCAGCAGCGGATAGAAAATTTGTGAATGTAAATATTGATGCTAAAAATATGATTTTAATGTATACCGCACCAGTAGTAACAACGCCGCATTCCGCTCCAAGTAAACTAAGGATATCATCAGAGAAAAATAAGCCAATTAACATTAACGGTATTGATAGTATTGCACCTAATATCAACGACTGTTGAAGTACATAACCTGCCATTTTATTCTCTTTTGCGCCGATATATCTTGCTACAAGCGCGATTGTACCTGCACTTACCGCAATCATCACTGCAAATGATATAAATACAACC
>JAUWIS010000057.1 GCA_030605245.1 Methanobacteriota archaeon
AGATACACCTGTTAATGCTTCCATTTCGACCCCTGTTTTATATTCTGCTTTCACCTCACAAGTACAGGTAGCAGAATTTTCCCTGAGAATAAAATCAATATTCACAGACAAAACAGGTACAGGATGGCACATGGGAATAAGCATGGAAGTATTTTTCACAGCATTTAATCCTGCAACCCTGGCGACAGTGAGCGCATCACCTTTTTTTACCCTGTTTTCTTTTATTGTTTTTATTGTTGCATTTTTCAGTTTTATTTCACCTTTTGCCTTCGCCTTTCTCGTAACAATTTTTTTGTCTGATATGTCAATCATTTTATCATTTCTCCTCTGTCACATTCCTACTATCTAATATTAACTTCATTTTACTTCCTCCTTCCATATCGGCGCAACCTTTTTTATCTCACCAATAAGATATTCACATGCCCTGAAAGCATCCTTTCTATGCGCGGATGAAACCGCTATTAATACTATATTTTCACCAACCCTTAATTCCCCATATCTATGTACTATTATTATATCCTTTACATCAAATTTTTTTCTTGCATTAAATTCAAGTTTTTTTAATTCTGACTCGGTCATCTCTTTATAGATTTCTATTTTCATTTCTTTTATGTTGTCATCTCTTACTGTGCCTAGGAATGAGACAATCGCACCGACATCAGACTTTTTCATCTTTCTGATGGCGTCATCTACCGAGAAATCCTTTTTTGTTATTTTAATCATGTTAACACCAATATGGTTTCCTTATATGTATTGCCTTCTCAAAACCTTCAATCAGTTTATCATTGGTTTCGTTATCTCTTATCAAAGAGATTATATCAACTCCGTTTTTGTCAAACAGACAGGTTTTGATTTTACCGTCAGATGTCAGTCTTATCCTGTTACAATATTTGCAGAACTCTGAATTATGCATGGGCCTAACAATCTCAACTTGGACCTCTTTACCATTAAACGGAAGAAAATATTTTTTCCTATGATGCATTTGTCTGACCTCAACCCTCGAAGCTTTTCTTTTTAATTCTTTTTCAACTGATAACAAATCATGATGATATTTTTTGTATAGAAGGTTGTTTTCATTTTCTTTTGCTGTTTCCATCTCAATTACCTGAAGTATTACATTATTTTCATAAGCAAAATGAATCATTTCCTCTAATCCGTTTTCATTTATGCCTCTCATCCAGACTGTGTTTATCTTAACAGGTCTTAAATTATTCTTGACAGCAGATTTTATTCCATGCAGAATGCATGTCAAATAATCTTTATCTGTGATTTTTTTGTAGGCCTCAGGATTCAATGAATCAAGACTGATGTTTACCCTGCTCAGCCCCGCTTTTTTTAGTTGAGCGGCATATTTCTCCAGTAATACACCGTTTGTTGTCATTGATACCTCATCCATGTATCCGGAAATGCTTCTTACGATTTCAATAATGTCTTTCCTAAGAAGCGGTTCACCACCGGTGATTTTTACCTTTCTTATACCAATTTTCTTGGCAATCTTAATAATTCTCTGAATTTCATCAACTGATAGTTCATCGTTGTTTTTTTCCTGTCCCTCATTATGGCAGTAAAAACATTTCAGATTGCATTTCTGGGTTACTGAAACCCTTAAACCGGTTATTTCCCTATTGTAACTATCCTTCATCAATATGTGTATAGAAACATAACGCTTTAAAACTTTTTATATTACATCTATTTTTTCATCAGTAAGCACAGGTTTCTTGAAGACCTTTTCGTCCATCATTTCACCTGTCACCCCATTTATAGTCAGGGAACCCGTTTTTCCTTTTATGTTCCAAACAGGAAAATAATAAACCCCTACTAAATCAATAACCATTGCATCCTCCTTTGGTCTGATTCTCCTTTTTTCAAAAACAACAGATGTTTCCTTCTCATCCTTCACCTCAACAACCTTTGTGTTAATATCAATAACCTTCTGCCTAATAATCTCTCCTGCCTTTTTCTCACTGCACCTAATCGGGAGTTTTGCATACCCAAAATCAGGTATTCCTGTTTCATAATCTGTGACCCATTCCTCTGCATTCATCGTAACAGCATTCACAGCAACAACGCCAGTATTCTTTTTTGTATCCAGCCTGCCTTCAATCAGCATCTCACACACATAACTATAAACATAATAAGGTACAAGTTCCAGATCAGCAATCGGATTAACCAATTTTTTACCCATGGAAACAGCATCCTTTATCCCAATCTTTGGTTTTACAATAAACTCTTTTTTCTTTTCAAAAAATAATTCGCATCCTAAAAGCACTGCCTTCCCTATCTCCTTCTCCAATTGCTCTCTGTCCCATAAAATAACATTTGATTTTTTAGCAAAATTTTTTATTTCCTCCTCAAAAGACTGGATTGATACAAAAATCCTTTTATCTGCCTCTGCAGATAGAATCGTCTCAAGATTCTCCTTAACTACACTGTTTTCTCTGTATCCAATCACTATTCTTGTCTCATCCTTTACAGCAAAAAGGTTCTCGTCCTCGGTTACAATAAACCCATGCGCCTTAAAAATATTAATTAGAATATCTTTTAACTTCATCTCTCATACATGCTCTTTCTAAATATTTAACTTTGCCATAAAATATATCTTCTGTGTTGACATTATCTGTTTGTTTTGATTGCTAATGCAATCTCTCGATGCGGGGGTAGCCAAGCCTGGTCAACGGCGCAAGATTGAGGGTCTTGTCTCGAAGGGGTTCATGAGTTCGAATCTCATCCCCCGCATTTTTAAATTACGAGTGAGCGTAAGCGAGTGAGTAATTTAAAATTCATAGGAATCAAAGATTTCTATTCTCTCAGGATTTTCTTACGGAAAATCCTTCGACTACGAGGAATTTTGCATCAGCAAAATTCCGAAGTATTCACAAAATTGCGCAAGCAATTTTGTGTGAATAGGGGCATTAGCGAGTGAGCAAAAATACGAGTGAAGATTGACAATTTTCCTGCGAACTGCTCAAATATTACCCTAAATTACCCGAAGTGAAAAAAACTAAACAAAAACTATATATACTACGAGGTACAAATATATAAAGGGATGAAAAGTATGAATGATGGTGTTGTTACTATTGAAATTTTAGCAAAAGCTATACAAAACTGTGTTGATAAAAAAGGCCTGACTGAGGATGAAACCAGGTATATGGCTGAGCATGTGATGAACTTTTTCGGTTTCAATGACAGAATCCTTGACAATATTCTTGAGCCTGAGGACAGGGACGCATTCTACACCCTGGAGGAATACAACCTGCTTACTACAGAGAGGGAGGAAACAACGCTTTATGATGGCAGGGAATGGAGAGTTCATTACTGGAGGCTCAAAAAAGACAGGATTATGAGTCTTATAAAACATGCTGAGTTAGGCAGGAGGAGAAAGAAAGAGGAAGATTACTCAGTATACGATGAGGTCCCTGATGATGTTTGGAACAGAGAGAAGGTAGGATAGAAACAGGTTTTATCCTTTATTTCCATATATGTTTTGTGTTTCCATATAAACCAAGAAAATACCAGGTAGAGATGCTAAACCTGTTCAATAGTACATTAAAACAGGGAGGGCATCTAATACTGGAATCAGGTACCGGCTCAGGAAAAACAGTGTGTGCCTTAGAGTCAGCATTGGATTTTGCTGTTAAAAACAGAAAAAAGGTTATTTATGTTACAAGAACAAATGCGCAGCAGAAACAGGTTGTGTATGAGCTTAGGCAGATAACAAAAAACAGGAAAATTTTCGGGTGTCCAATCCAGGGTAGAAAAAATCTGTGCCCTTTAATAATGCATAACCCTGAATTTTTGAATGGCACATCTGATGAACTGTCAAAAATATGTGCATACAGAAAAAGAAACACCCTGAGTCAAAGCAAGGATGGATGCAAATATTTTGAAAAAAACTGTGTTTCCGATACATCAAAAATCGGGGAATGGGCAAAAGACTATTTGCCGACTGCTGAGGAGTTTTTTGAATACTGTGAAAAAGAAGGTTTCTGTGGGTATGAAATCCTAAAATCATTACTAAAAGATGCGGTTCTTGTTGTTGCACCATATATCTATTTTTTGAAACCTTTTTTAAGAAAGCATTTGTTAGAGATGATGAATGTTGAAATAACTGATGTTTTGCTGATTATTGATGAGGCACATAATCTTCCAGAGTATGCACGTTCCTTGAACAGTGCTGAACTCTCTTCGAATCTGCTGGAACTTGTGAAAAAAGAATTATCTGAATTTGGTGATCCTGAGATAATTAAAAATGTTAATATGTCCGGATTTTGTGATGAGATAAGACAAATATTGTTCAAAACAAAAAAGGAGTATGTAACAGGGGACGATGGGATTATACCCTCATTTGAAATTGAATCAGAAATCATGAGTAGACTCAAAATTTCAAGTCCTGTGCTAAATAAAATAATTCAAAATATGATAGAATATGGTGAAAGCATAAAAAGAAAAAAAATAAATTCAGGAAAACTCCCAAGATCCTATATTCATTCCATTGGAGGATTTCTTTTGACATGGTTGAACGCTGATGAACATTATGTCAAGATTATCACCTCGGAACCGAGACTTGAGCTATATTCTCTTGATCCGGGTCTTGTCACAGGTGTTGTTAAAGAATGCTTCTCATCCTTTCATATGTCAGGAACACTTACACCACTTGAGGAATACAGGGATTCAATAGGACTACCATCTAATACAAAATTGTTTTCCTTTCCATCTCCTTTTCCTAAAGAAAACAGAAAAATATTTTTTGTGAATGATGTAACAACAAAATATGATGAGATATCAAAGGATTCGGCAATGATTAAAAAATTGGAAATGCATATTAAAAATATCCGTGATGCTTTTCAGAAAAACATTGTTGTGTTTTTCCCAAGTTTTGAGCTGATGAAAAAAATAGAGGTTCATACCAATAAAAGCTTGTATGTTGAAAAACAAAAAATGAGCCAGAAAGAGATTATGAATCTGATTGAAAGTTTTAAATCACAAAAAAATGCTGTACTTTTTTCTGTTGCAGGCGGAAGAATCAGTGAAGGGATAGATTTCCCAGGAAAGACACTGGAAATAGCAATTATTGTCGGGCTGGCCTACCCGAAACCTACCGCGAAACAGAAAGCGCTTCAAAACTATTATGACATAAAATTTGGTAAAGGATGGGAATATACTGTCAGGGCGCCGGCAATAAGGAAAACACTTCAGTGTATTGGAAGATTGATCAGGAATGAAAACGACAGGGGTGCAGCAGTAATACTTGACAGAAGAATAAAACATTTTAGAAAATCCATGGATTTAAATGAGACCGAAAATGTTGTGGAAGATTTAAAAAAGTTTTTTCATTAGAGAGAATACAGAATTTTCATTTACTTAATTATCAAATCCAATTTGATGAGAGGATGAACTCTATTTATCTGAAAAACTTTTTCAAAGAAAAAGTTTTTTTCATTGAATGCGACGGAAAACCGTTTTACGGTTTTCCTAGCATCTTAGGAATCTTCCTTGAAAATTCCGTAAGATGGAAAGTATATGCTTTCCATTCACTCAAAAATTTTTTGAAATTTTTTCATGAAAAGGTTTAAATTCCAATACCCTCATTCAATAGTATGGTACTACCAATAAATGTATTGGAAAAATCTTTGAACACAAAAATAACACTTTTGCTTAAAGACAGCAGAACACTTAAGGGAAAACTCACAGGTTATGATGACTATATGAATATGGTGCTTGAGGATGTCGAGGAAAACAAGGATGGAAATATCAGGCGTCTTGGCATCGTTATCCTGCGCGGTAATAATGTTATAACAATTTCTCCTGAATGATTTTTATGCAGGCCGTAATCCTCGCAGGTGGTTTGGGAACACGGCTTAGACCTTTGACATATACCA
>JAUWIS010000080.1 GCA_030605245.1 Methanobacteriota archaeon
GATAGGTCTTTCTCTATCTCAGGGCGCTTTTTTTTCCTTCTCTCAGCCGCCTCTTTTTCGAGTTTTGCCTCTGTCTTAAGTTTTTCCATCTCCCTTTTCATCTTTGCTGACTCATACCTGAGTTCTTCTTCTCTTTTCCTTAATGCAAGCTCTCTGTCCTCCAATTCAGCAAGCAGTTTTTTCTGTTCCTCAGAAACAGGTTTTCCTTCCTCCTTTTCCTTTCGCAGCAACTCTTCTTCTCTTATTTTCAGTTCTTCCTCTTTACTTATAAGTTCCTGCTCATTTTCCTTTAAATCCTTTGCACCTTTTTTCTCTAATTCCTCTTCTTTGTCTATTAGGTAGTCTTCTCTGACCTTTAGCGCTTCTTCTTTTTTTATTAATTCCTCTTCCTTCTTTTTTATAACATCAGGAATCTTTATACCTTTTTCCAGTTTTTCCTCTTTCTCTCCAAGTATTGATTCCTTTCTTAGAACATTTTCCTCCCTTAAACTCAGTTCTCCTTCTTTCTTTAATAATTTTTCCTCTGTTTTCCTTAATTCCTCTGGAGGTTTTATTCTTGCAATTTCTTTTTCTTTTTTCTCTATTTCTTTCTCCCTTACAAATAATTCCTCTTCTTTTTTCTTCAGTTCCTTGGGGATTCCCACCTTTACAACTTTTTTTTCCTTCTCCTCTATTTCCTTCTCCCTTGCAGACAATGTTTCCTCTTTTTTCTTTAATAATTCCTCTTTTTTCCTAAATTCTTCCGGTGGTATTGCCCTTGCAATCTCTTCCTCTTTTTTCTCTATTTCCTTTTTTCTTGCCGCTAGCTCTTCCTCTCTAAGAACAAGTTGCTTTTGCTTTGCTCCAACTTCATCCTTCTCCTTTAGGATTTTTTCCTCAGTAGAAGATAAATCCTTTTCCTTTTCCTCATTTTTTTTCTGCTGATTTTTTAATTTTTCTTCTTTTTCATGTAATGATTTCTCAATTTTTTTTAATCCATTTTCCTTTGTTTCCAGAATTCTTTTTTCCTCTAAAATTCCCCCCTCGTTTTTTTTCTGTTGTTTTTCTATTTTTTCCTCTTTTTGATTTATTGATTCCTCAAGTTTTTTTAGTTTGTCTTCCAAACCTTTTAGTTTTCTTTCCTTTTTTTTCAATACTTTTTCCTTTTTATCTATATTCTTAGCTTTGTTTTTCAAAAATCTTTCAACCTTTTTTAAATTTCCTTCCTTTAAGTATTTTTCCAATGGTATCCTTTGTACCTTTTTTTTCATTGTTTTTCACCAGAGCAGCATATATTAAGCATAGTTTGTTTATAAATCTTTTGATTGTTTTCCAACTATCACTACACCCACACTTATATTCAGGACATCCACCTTTTTCCCTTTAACTGCAACATTTTTTTCAAATTTTACAAAGTCCTGATTTAATTTAAGATTTTCCCCTGAATTTAGTTTAACATTAATTTCATTTCCTGAAAGTTTTTTAGTGTCAATCCTTTTTATTTTATCAACAATCTCCCCGGTTTTATCCTTAAACATAGGACCAATTTTTGAGTACACAGGTTTAAGAGCAACGATTTCTTCATTCAACTCCTCTTTCTCAGCAACTACAAGTTCATTTGCCCTCACAGCCCCTGCAATATCCTCTTTACACTCAATTATTTTTTCAGGCTCACATACAATCTCGACAAAATCAATTTCCTTGCTCAGAGGTATACCATTTTCTGATTTCCATCCTCTGATTTTGCTTATGATTTCCCTGGCAAGTTCCCCTTTTCTTTCTGCATCTTCATCAGTTAAAACAGGTTTTGGCCAGGATGAAATATGAATGCTCGGGTCTCTCTCATCCTTTTTAAAGTTCACGTCATAGATTTCCTCAGTCATATGAGGCAAGAATGGTGAAAGCATCTTTGTTATTCCTAAACCAATAACATACAATGTTGAAACAGCAGAATGCTCATTTTCATATGCCCGATGTTTCACAATCTCAATGTAGTTATCAGCAAACTCATGCCATAGAAAATTCTCTATTTCTTTCATTGCCTTATCAAACTGGAAATTATTCATATATTCTGTAACATTTTCAACAATCATAGAATATTTTGAAAGAATCCATCTATCCATTATTTTCAGTTTATTTTTTTCAAAAATAATCTCTTTCCCTTTAACAATATTTTTTATGAATTTTTCAACATTCCAGAGTTTTGTGCATAGTCTGCTGCCATGAACAACATCCTTTTCCCTGAATGCATTGTCCTCACCAACAGAGCAGGTTGTAGCATAGTATCTAAAGGCATCACTTCCGTATTTTTCCAAAATCTCCAAAGGGTCTATGACATTTCCAAGTGATGCATGCATTGGTTTCCCATCAGGTGCAAGTACAAACCCATCAACCATTATTGTTTTAAAAGGTAGTTTGTTGGTTAAAAGAATTCCTCTAAGGATTGTGTAAAATGCCCATGTTCTGATAATATCATGCGCCTGCGGACGCAGAGACATAGGATAAAGTTTTTTAAAAAGTTCAGGGTTTCTTTCCCAGTATGTGTTGAACAATGGTGATATGCTTGAGTCCATCCATGTATCAAAAACATCCTCACATCCCTTCATGGTTGTGCCACATTTTGGGCATTCCTTATCCATGATTGTTGGATCAACATAGCACTCATTTTTTTCTGCAACAACAACATTGCCGCATTTTTTACATTCCCAGATTGGTATAGATGTCGCAAAATACCTCTGCCTCGATATAACCCAGTCCCAGCCAAGTGAGTTTATCCAGTCCTGAAGTCTTCTTTTCATAAATTCTGGTTTCCATTCAAGTTTTTCTATTTCTTTCAACATTTTTTCTTTAAATTGCACTGTTTTCAGAAACCACTGAGGCATAACAAGAAACTCAACAGGCGTATGGCATCTCCAGCATGTGCCTATGCTCTGCTCAAGTTTTTCCTGCTTAATGAGAATACCCTGTTTTTTCATGTCATCTATTATTGCCTTTCTTGCATCAGATACCTTCATCCCCTTGTATTTCCCGCATAGCTCGGTCATCCTTCCTTCTTCATCTATTCCTTTCTCAATCTTGAGTTTGTATTTAAAAATCCATTCCAAATCATCCTTGTCTCCTATGCTGCATATCATCACAACACCTGAACCAAAGTCCGGGTCAACATTTTTGTCTTCAACAACCTTTACCTCTCTTTCAAACAATGGTGTTTTCAGTTTTTTCCCAATCAGTTTTTCTGCCCTTTGGTCATTTGGATGTATTGCAACAAGCTGGCATGTGCAGAGCAGTTCAGGTCTTGTTGTGGCTATAGTAACATTTTCTTTCCCAAGTCTGAATTTTATGTAGTTCAGTTTTGTTTCCCTATTTTTATACTCTATCTCTGCATCTGCGAGTGCTGTCATGCATCTCGGACACCAGTTAATAGGATGCTCACCCTTGTAAATGAGTCCTTTTTTGTACAACTCAATAAATGATATTTGTGTTAATCTCCTGTAGTTTTCATCATCTGTCTGATAATATATACTGGGGTCCATTGATTCACCGAGAATGATGAACTGTTTTTTCATCTCTTCTATCTTCTCATTAGCGAACTCTGAACAAAGTTTTGTAAACTTGTGACGGTCAATATCCTTTCGTGTAATGCCGAGTCTTTTCTCAACCCGCTCCTCAATTGGTATCCCATTGCAGTCAAAACAAAGTGGAAAAAACACATTGAAACCTTCCATCCTTTTGTACCTGGCAGCAAAATCAATATGTGTGTAATGAACAGCATGCCCGACATGGAGTGCGCCTGATGCATATCTCGGAGGATTGTCAATTGAGTAAACAGGTTTATCAGAATCAGGAACAAAACTGTAAATATTCATCTCCTGCCATTTTTTCTGCCATTTCTGCTCTACCGATTTTTGCTCATAAACCATTGTAAAGGGTATTACTTGCAGGGATAAAAGTTTTTGCGGTGGATAAGGAGGAATAAAGAAAGGATTGCAATGAGGAGATAGGATGATTCAAATGATGGGATAAGCCCTTTCCCCTTTCTCATCTAATCCTCCCCTTATCTCTCAGTGCCAAGAAACAATAGGCATAATCCTTTAATACATCCTAAAACATTTAATGTTTTGTGATATCATGGATATGCTTTCTATAGGTATAGGGGTACTGATTGGGATAATCGTAACAGCGCTCATGGTTGAGATTGGGATGAGGAAAATACTTCCTTGGGGTGTAACATCCAGGCTGACATCGGTATGGGATTTGAATGAAATCAAAGGAAATAAAACATTGCTTATTGTGGCTGAGAAAATAGAAAATGTTGAAATACCTAAGAATTCAAGGGTTGTTGTAAAGCAGCGTGAGGGTACAGCGTTGCTGAAAGGTGCGGAGGTTGTTGTAAACCCGGATGCGCATTCAAACTTTGCAATAGGAACTGACAGGGCATTGATATTCACATCCTCCATTCATCCTGATGCGTTCACTGTCTGGACAACAAATGAGAAAATGATCAGGCGTCTTACATCCGAGTTTAACAGGCTCTGGATGGAAGGAAAATAAAGGAGTGATCAGATGGAGAAGAATGCTTTGATAAAAAAAGGAAAGAAAAGGCTGGAATGGGCCAAAACACATATGCCTGTCCTTGCTGAAATAAGGGAAAGGACGATTAAAGAAAAATCTTTGGAAAATATCAGAATAGGGATGGCATTGCATGTTGAGGCAAAAACAGGTATCCTTGCCCTTACATTGAAAGAGGCAGGTGCAGATGTGCGTCTTGCAAGCTGCAATCCTCTTTCAACAGATGATTCTGTCGCCCTGGCGTTGAATGATCTGGGTCTTGAAACATTTGCGAAAAAAGGCGAATCAGATCC
>JAUWIS010000109.1 GCA_030605245.1 Methanobacteriota archaeon
GTCGCCCCTGCTGTGCTGATTTTTGCATTGTATTGGAATGGTTTTAAGATTTTTGTTATTCTTTCCTGCCTGATTTTCGTTGTGGCAGGCATTCTTAGACTTGCGAGATTCTGTTATCTACCTGAATCAAAAATGTTCATTGGACTGCCCGCTCCTGGCGCTGCATTACCAGTTTTGATTCTCTCAGCCATGAGAATTCATCCTATCATAGTAACTATTTTCATAATCTTACTCTCATTCTTTATGATTAGCGACATAAAATATCCAAAAATAAGTGGGAAAAGCGCATACGCCTCAGGAGGGATTATCCTTCTTCTCATACTATCCATGCTTTTTTCCTGGTATACCGAAATAATCTTTATCATCGCACTAATTTTTGCTTTTTTCTATGTATTCTGCTCCCCGGTCATACGGGTAAAAATAAATAAGCACTGAAACCTATACCCTTTTATGGCTAAGGGTGTGAAAATTGGTATAACAGGTCTCCCATCCGCAGGTAAAACACAGGCGCTTGTGAAGGTTATTGAGATGCTTGAGGGTGATGAATGGGTTGTTGGGGGTATGATCACTGAGCCTATAGTAAAAAAGGGTAAGCGAATTGGTTTTAATGTTAAGGACTGGATGACAAAAGAGGAGGGTGTTTTCGCTAGTGTAAAACTTGGCTCAAAAATCAGGGTAGGAAAATATGGAGTTGATATTGATACATTAGAAAAAATAGGTGTTAAGGCTATTGAAAGAGCTACAGAGGAGGCTGAGATTATTGTTATAGATGAGGTGGGTAAAATGGAGGTTGAATCAGAAAAGTTTGTTCAGGCGGTGAAAAAAGCCCTTGAAGCGGACAAATCAATTATTTTAACATTGCATAAGAAATCAAGGAATCCTTTACTTCAGGATATCAGAAGAAGGGATGACATGCGCATACTTGAGGTTACACCAATAAACAGGAGTCTTCTCCCGTATAAAATCATGAGGTTGACGAGTGGGGAGATGCTGTAAAAACTTTTAATCATCCAAATCCTTTAATCATCATAAACTTATTCCTGTTCAATGAAATTTCATCAGATTGTTGAGGGGAAAACAAAGATTTTTGTTCCAAAGGTTAAAAATACAAAAGGCCCTGGAAAGAAAGGGGGTGTTTTTTACAATCCTGTTATGGAGTTCAACAGGGATGTTTCAATCATGGTTTTGGATGCACTTAATAAAAAGAATATTCTGGATGGGCTTGCAGGAACAGGGATAAGGGGTGTTCGAATTGCAAATGAATCCGGAGGAAATGTTATAATTAATGATGTGAATCCTGCATCTTATACAATCATTAAAAGAAACATCAAACTGAATAATCTTGACAATGCGTTTGCTGAAAATAAAAACCTTAACACATTACTATCCAAGAATAGGTATGATTACATAGATATTGATCCTTTCGGCTCACCTGTATTGTTCATAGATTCTGCTATGAGATCTATAAAAAAGAATGGGGTGCTTGGTATTACTGCAACAGATACAGCCACATTGTGTGGCATTTACCCGAAAACCTGTTTAAGAAGATATTTCGCTCAGCCTTTAAAAACAAAATATGCTAAGGAAATCGGGCTCAGGATCCTGATTGGTTTCTGTGTCAGAGAAGGATTAAAATATGATCGTGGGTTAAAGCCATTAATCGGGTATTCAGCAGACCATTATTTCAGAATTTATTTACAGACTGAAAAAGGTGTTAAAAACGCGAACAGTTGCATGGAAAAAATCGGTTATGTTTTACACAATTTCAAAACAGGTGAAAGAAAAATCAGCAAAGAAACAGATAAAAATTACAGTATAGCAGGACCATTATGGACAGGTAAACTGTTTGATAAAACATTTTTAAATAAACTTGAAGTAAAAGAATATTTTGGGACAAAAAAAAGAATAATAAAAATATTGGGTTTATGGAAAGATGAAGCAAACGCATCTGCATTGTATTATGAAGTAAACAATATTGCAAAAATGATGAAAAGAGATCCTGTTTCAATGAAAAACATTCTAAAAAAACTGAAAAACTACAATACATCAAGAACACATTTTTCACCAACTGCATTCAAAACAGATTTAAATATTGAGGGGATAAAAAGCATTTTCTTCAGGTAAAAGATTATTCACAAATTATAAATTCAGATTATTGTTTCTGGGTTAAAGATTATATTGTCTCTTTTGAGTGTAGAATGTATTTAGATTATTGTTTCTGGGTTAAAGATTATATTGTCTCTTTTGAGTGTAGAATGTATTTAGATTATTGTTTCCAGTTTAAAGATTACATTATATCCTTTGAGTGCAGAATGTATTTTATCACCAAACCAGATAAGGTCTTTTACATCCGCGTTGCTACCCCAGTCATATTCAAAATCATAATTTCCCTGAACAGCATTGAAGCCAAGATTGTATAATATGTTTGCTACCTCTGAGGGACGTGCGCCTTCACTATTAAACATTACTGTCAGATATGTTTTCATCATATCCTGTATGGGAATAGCAATATTTAATTGTTATTGTGAACATTTAGGTATATGGATATAAAGGATGAGATCAGGAAAAGGGCAGATATCGTGAATAATGCACTTGAAAAAAGTTTGGCGCTTAAAGGATTAAAAATTTATGATGCCATGAGATATCTCCCTCTTGCAGGAGGAAAAAGGTTGAGACCTGTTATTTCTATGTTATCCTGTGAATCTGTCGGTGGGAAAAAAGAAAATATAATGCCTTTTGCGGTTGCATTAGAACTTGTTCACAATTTCACGCTTTTGCATGACGATATCATGGATAAAGACGAGTTCAGAAGAGGGGGGAAAACAACCCATGTTGTCTTTGGTGAGCCAAGGGCAATTATTGCTGGTGACGCACTTTTTGCTTGTGCATTTGAGGAAATCCTAAAACTTGAAATAAAACCTGAGAAACTTAAAATACTGCTTAAAGATTTTTCATCCATGGTAAGAGAGATTTCAGAAGGGCAGGATATGGACATGGATTTTGAATCTAGAACAGATGTTTCAGAAAAAGAATATCTTGAGATGATTAATAAAAAAACAGCACGAATTATTAAAACTGCTGCTATGGGCGGAGCAATTATTGGAAATGGTTCAGCTAAGCAGGCAGAAAATCTATCTGAATATGGAAGATTAATCGGTCTTGGTTTTCAGATATGGGATGATGTTCTTGGCTTGGTTGGTGATACCAAAATAACAGGGAAACCTGTCGGCAATGATGTCAGAAGAGGAAAGAAAACACTGATAGTTGTTCATGGGCTGAATCATGCAGGCGATGAAGATAAAAAAATCCTGCTGAATATCATTGGAAAAAATGATGCAACCAATGAAGAAATTGAAACGGTTATTAAGATTTTAAGGAAAACAAATTCGATTGACTACTCAAAAAATATGGCGCTGAGTCTGGTGGAAAAGGCAAAAGAAAACCTTAATATCCTTCCAGAGTCTGAAAGCAGACATGTTTTAATCATGATTGCTGATTACTGTACGGGTAGGGAAAAATGATAAGAAAACATGCATTGCAAAATGCTGTAGAACACAATGGCAAAGCAGAAATTGGTTCTGTAATCAGCAGGGTTGTTGCTGAGTCTCCTGAGTTAAAACAGAAAATAAAGGAAATTATTCCTGAGATAAAAAAGATTGTGACTGATGTTAACAAACTTTCATTGGAAGAGCAGAGAAAGGAATTAGGAAAAATTGCTCCTGAACTGTTGATGAAACATAAAAAAGAAAAAGAAAGCCATCTTCCTGAACTAAAAAATGTTTCTGAGAAGGTTGTGTTAAGGTTTGCTCCGGGTCCGTCAGGTCCTCTGCATATTGGTCATTCCAGGGCTGCAATACTGAATGATGAGTATGCGAAAAAATATGATGGAAAATTTATTCTCAGGATTGAGGACACGGACCCTGACAGGATTGATCCTGATGCCTATGTCATGATTCCTGAAGACCTGTTATGGCTTGATGTTAGGATAGATGAAATAGTAATACAGAGTGACAGGTTTGAAACCTACTATGAATATGCGAAAA
>JAUWIS010000035.1 GCA_030605245.1 Methanobacteriota archaeon
AGGGAAAACAGGCATTGTTTCTTTACTCAAAATTTTTTGAAAACAAAAGAAAGAGCCACCCATTTTTTCAAAATCCAATAAGGAGAAATGCCTTTTTGTTCCCGGAAAAAAATAATAATTCATTCTTGCTCATCCCCCAAATTTTTTTAGGATTAATGTTTTTTGATTATGTTTATGATTATATTATACGATTTATTCATGTAACACCAAAAACACCATCATTTGGAAGTATGCCGCTCTGGAATTTGATGTTTTCATTATCAAATGCGCCTGTGCATGAGGAGATTGTTTCAAGGATAATACTGATTGGTCTGCCATTACTGATTGTAGATCTTTTTAGGAGGAGAAAGATAAAAATAAGAAAATATTTTCTTGGCGGAGGATTTGATATTGATACTGTGTCATTATTTTTTATAATTTTTTCATCCCTGATTTTTTCTTATGCACATGTTTTCGGATGGGATTTTTATAAAACAATACCGGTTTTTGTTACAGGTCTCGCACTTGGGTATCTTTTTCTGAAAAAAGGGGTTTATGCATGTATTATACTGCATTTCTCGTTTAATTACCCGGCTGTTCTTTTAACAGTAACTGAAAAACTACCTTTCATGAATCTACTTGCTGTTCCAATGCTCTTTTTCTTATCTGTTTTGATAGTTACGTGGGTTGTTGCCTGCCCTTTTTACTTTGTAAAATATGTTTATAAAATAGTGAAAGGCGTCCCTAAGATTTTTAAGCCGGATTAGGTTTTTATACTTGTGTCCAGCACAAGGGTTTTAACCCCTTATTTTAATTACAAATCATGAAAATTATTGGCTTATCAGGCATGCCGGGCTCAGGTAAAGGTCTTTTTGTTGAAACCGCAAGGAAAAAAGAGTTTGATGTTGTGAGAATGGGTGATGCTGTCTGGGATTTTGTGAGAAAGAAAGGATTAAAACTCAATGATGAAAATGTTGGGAGAATAGCGGATGAGGAAAGAAAAAAACATGGTTGCGGTATTTGGGGTGAGAGAACATTAAATTTTATTAAAAACAGAAAAACAGTTATTGATGGGATAAGAAGTATTGAAGAGGTAAATGTTTTCAGAAAACATTTCCCGGCTTTCACTGTCATAGCGGTTCATTCATCAGCAGAAACACGTTTTAACAGGATAATGAAAAGGAAAAGGATTGACGATGTTTTCTCAAAAGAAAAATTTGATGAGCGCGACAGAAGGGAACTTTCATGGGGTATTGGGAATGTGATTGCGCTTTCGGATATAGTAATTGTTAATGAAGGCAGTGTTGATGAATTTAAAAAAAGGATAGAAAAGGTTTTGGGAGAAATTGGTTAGATATATTGTTTTATAAACACAATCACTCTCAAAAAATCAGCGCACATATTATAAACATTATGATTCCGACACCAATTGCTAATGCTTTTTGTTTTTTTGGCATGATGTATGCACCAATCCCTGCAAGAACTAGCCCGAGGATCCACGCCATGAGATAGTATGTTGAAAAATAGCCTTTGATTATGAGTTTGTATGGTAAAGTAAAAATTAAGAAAATACCTATCCCTAGGAGCAGCCCTGAGAGCGCAGTTTTTCCTTTACTGCTTTTTTTCTCTTCTCCTTTCTTTTCCTCTTTTTCCTCCTTTTTTCCTCAGAGGTTTTTTTCTCAATTTTCATTTTTATTTCAGCGCCTGAGAAGTCCTCCCTCAGTTCCTTACTCATGTCCTTCATCACGCCTTTTTCCTCCCATTTATTACGGAAAACGCCGAAAGCGTTTTCCTAATATATTAGGAATTTGCTCTGCAAATTCCTAATATTTTAGGAAAAAAACCTTTTAGTTTTTTTCCGTAAGATTTCAGGAAAAGCTTTTGGCTTTTCCGTGAAATCTTCCAGTACTCCCTGTCCATTTTTTCACTTCTTAAATTTCCTTACTTTAATATCGCTTTCAGAATGCTTTTCATCCCGTTTCCTCCAGTACTCCCTCCTTCATTTTTATCACTTTTTAAACTTCCTTACCTTAATATTACTCTCGGCAAGTATCTGCTTTGCAAGGTCATCCTCATAGTCCTTATCATAGACAATCTCCTTTATATCTGCGTTGATTAACATTTTTGCACAAATAGAACATGGGTAATGCGTTGAGTAAATTATTGAGTTTTTTATTGAAACACCGAAAAGGGCGGCCTGTATTATCGCATTCTGCTCAGCATGTAATCCCCTGCATAACTCATGGCGTTCGCCATGGGGAACATTCAGTTCTGTCCTAATACATCCTACTTCCTCACAATGCTTTAATCCTTTTGGCGCTCCATTGTATCCTGTTGTAAGTATTCGTTTATCCTTTACAATCACAGCACCAACATGATGACGTATGCATGTTGATCTTGTTGATGCAAGATGCGCCATTTCCATAAAATATTCATCAACTGAGGGTCTCATAGTTCAGCAAACGTTTTTATACAAATAAAACTATCTACACCAGATGATGAAAAAGATAATTCCTGTAGCTAAGGATGTACTCACAGCAGTAATTGTCATCCTGATCCTTGTTTCATTAATGTTCGCATACACAGGTGTTTGGCCACCAATGGTTGTTATTGAATCAGGAAGCATGATGCATGATGATTCGTCTTATGGGAAGATAGGCACAATAGACCCTGGTGATTTCACATTTGTGAAAAAGGTGAATGATAGAAATGATGTTATAACATATTATCAGGGTGAGAAAATAGGTTATGAAACATACAGTAACTATGGTGATGTGATTATTTATGTTAAGAACGGCGCAGGTGGAACACCTGTTATTCACAGGGCAATGTGCTGGGTTGAGGTTAACATAACAGATAATAAAACATTTTATGATATCCCTGAGCTTGGTTGGTATGGTAATGAAAGCATTAGTATTCATGAACTAAATATAGACAGATATAAACCATCCCATTCTGGTTTTCTGACAAAGGGGGATAACAACAACGGATGCGATCAGGACCCAAGCGTGGGTATTGAAGATGAATTGGGCAGAAAGGTTGAATTGGTTAAACCAGACTGGATTATTGGAAAGGCAAGAGGGGAAATTCCATGGTTTGGGGGAATAAAACTTTATGTTGATGACTGCTCCCAGGGTACGAACAATGCAGGAAATGTAGCTCAGGATTGCTGGGTGATGCTTGGTGTTTTTATTATAATAATTTTTATGGTGCCTGTTGCTGGGGATTACATCTATGATTTCCTTTCTACGAAAAAACTTTTTCAAAGGGATCAAAGAAAAGTCTTTGAGCGTAGGGAACATGCTTTCCCTACAACGAAAAAACTTTTTCAAAGAAAACAAAGAAAGGTTTTCGGTTCACAGGAGGCAGCGCCTCCTGCTCTCTCCAAAAAACATTCCAGATTTTTTGTAGATTCGCAGGAATCAAAGATTGCTATAATGAAAAAGGGTAGAAGAAAGAAAAGAATAGAATTAAACAGACTGAAAAAAATAGAGTATGATGTTAATGTAAAAAACAAACTATAGTTTGTTTAAAGGGAGCATTGCCTAAAAATGCTTTATATTATATCCTTTATAATTTTACTTGCTTGGAAGGTTTGTACTTGGAAACACTTTTTAACACTTCATCTGTTTCCAGCACATTTTTTGTATCCTTAACAGATACAGATAAACTAATCTCTCTCGTCCTTCCGCCCCGACCATAGGATATAAGACGCGCGTTAATTACACCGAGCATATCAAGCTCACTGATCAGGTCAGCAACCCTTCTCTGGCTCAGTGGACTAATGTTTGCTTTTTTACATATCTCCTTATAGGTATCATATGCCTCGCCTGTTGTGAGTATTTCCTGCCCGATCTCCCTGTTTAGAATAATAGACATAAGAATCATTTTTGAATGGATTGGCAATGTTCTGATAACCTCGGATACCCTATCAATCTCAATCTTGTTCTGTGCTTTTCGCACATGGGTTTCAGTAATCTTTTGTGATTCATCTCGCTCAGCTATCTCACCTGAAACCCTGAGTAAATCCAGAGCCCTGCGCGCATCCCCATGCTCTTGTGCTGCGAGAGCAGCACATAATGGTATAACACTATCATCCAGAGCATTCTCATTAAATGCTAACTTTGCCCTTTCCTTTAGTATGTCCTGAAGCTGGGTTGCATTATATGGTGGAAAAATCATTTCCTCTTCGCCCATGCTGCTTTTAACCCGCACATCCAACAGTTCTGTAAAACGCAAATCATTTGATATGCCTATGATACTCGCTTTAGCATTTTTTAGGTCAGTATTCATCCTTGACAAAACATACAAAACATCATCACCGCTTTTTGAAACAAGTTTGTCTATCTCATCCAGAACAATTATTGTAACACCCCTTTGTTTCTCTATCTCCTCCTTCAGTTTATCATAAACCTTTTCCATAGGCCAGCCTGTGAACGGGATCCTTTCGTCCCAGTTTTTGATGACTGAATTCCCTATGTTTGACAAAATTCCATATTCAGTATCAACAATCTCGCAATTTATGTAAACGGAGGACACATATTTGCCTAACTCTTTTCCTTTTTTTAGTAATTCATTTCCAACATATTTTGCCACCGCAGTTTTTCCAGTACCTGTTTTTCCATATATAAAAACATTTGATGGTGTCTCACCCCTGAGTGCTGAAACAAATATGGACGCCAGATTTGCTATTTCTTTTTTTCTATGCGGCAGGTTTTCTGGTATGTAGGATGACCTTATTACCTCTTTATCCTTAAACAATAGTTTTGTGCTCAGAAGCGTATTAAATATGTCTTTTTCACCCATTTTTTCTCCCCCTGTAAACCCCATAATTTCCTTTGGAAAAAACGAAGTTTTTTCCAAGGATGCTAGGAAATTGCAAGGCAATTTCCGTCGCATCTTATGGAAAATCTTTCCAGTGGAAACTGTTAGGAAAACAGAAAATGTATTTGTAGAATATATAATTTTCTGTGTTACCCTTACCCCTTTATTTCCTATGGAAAAGTATAGATAATATAAATGTAGATAATATAAATATAATAATATAATAATATTAAAATAAAAATCCTGTTATACCCCCTCAATCTTCTAAGCGAAATATAGGGGTGTACCCTATATTCTATCCTAAGTTTTTCAAAGATACCAAATAATACTCACTCAATTTCCGTCCATCTTACACTAATTATATTAATAAAGATATTAAATAACACTTACTCAATTCCCAGTATATGCCTTTTTTATTTTATCCTAAATTTTTTCTTTTTCTCCTCAAACCTTATTCTATATTTTTCAGGGAGTTTCCACATCATCCCTTCTATTTTACCCGTATTTCTTACCAGACCTGCCTTACTATTAGTATCCACCAGTCCATTAAATTTTTTTCTCGATAATATTTGATCAAAGAAATACCATCCACCAGCAACAGATACAAAAGGCGCAGGAATTAAAATCCACCATCCCCAGTTCCCGATCCTTTTAACAAAATCCTCTATGATACTGTTCGCTATGTTTGATTGAATAAATGTAAAATACCATAAAAATCCTATTACTGTCATCCCAATACCAATTCCAAACAGGATTGCACTTAAAATCAGCATATACTCTCTAAATATCCTATTCATAAAACAGGAAATGAATTAGGTATCTAAAATGTTTTCGTTTACTTGTTGTAATATAAAAGAAAATTGAATGAAAATCGGGGGTGAGAGAGCAGTTGATAAAAATTAATGAGTAAAAAAGCAAACATATCTATATTTGTCTGTTCCCTGATAGGAGCAAAATTCCTTGAATTTTGCGACTTAGGGGAACACGGAGTGTTCCCCGGTAGGAGCAGATTTTCAAAGGAAATCTGCGACTTAAGGAAATAACTTTCTGAAAAATTTTTATTTTCCGATAGGAGTAAAATTTGTAAAAATTTTACGACTAAGGGAAGCAATTTCCTGAAAAGTGTTCCCCGATAGGAACAACTTGTTGTGACTAAGGAGATACAAAGCGTTCCCCGGTAGGAGCAAATTTCCAAAGGAAATTTGCGACTTAGGGGAATATGACATATTCCCCGGTATTAACCTACCTGTTCATAGAAAGAAAATTCTCACTCCCAGGGCTGACCCATACCGGGGTGTTCAGTGTCTGGGTTGTTCCGAAATCATTGACTGACGTCTCGTCTGTTCCTCTTCCGGGGACCCATCAGATACTGGTCGGGTTGCCTGACCCTGTAGCCCCAGGCTTGCCACACACATCATGATTCAGTGTGTTCTTCAACTGGGGCGTGAATATATATGTCGAAAGTTTTATTTAAACCTATCCCCTACTATCTCCATAATGGTTTCTAAGTTTGTTGACAGGGAAAAAGAGTTTTCACGATTGAAGAAAGTTTTAGATGGATGCAGTAAAGGAAGAGGCAGTACAGTTTTTGTTACTGGTGAAGCAGGTATTGGTAAAACAAGGATTGTTAATAAAATGGGCAAATACGCTGAGTCAAATGGTTTTATGTTTCTTAAAGGAAGATGTGCATTTGGTGCGGACACAGACCCTTTTTTACATTTATTGATGCATTGAAAACATTAGGTTTAGATTATTTGTTTGCTGAGAAAAGCCCAATGGTTGAGTATGTATTTGTTGTTGATAATGATAACTCTTTACTTTTGAGAGAGATAAAAAGAGAAGATGTGGAGATGGATTCTCAGATTTTTACATCCATGTTGGGGGCTGTGCAGGATTTTGTTTCAGACTCTTTTTCAAAGTTTGGTAAAAGTAAACATAGGGTTGATGTTCTTGGCTACGAGGATTATAGAATATTGATAAATTATGGTGTTTTTGTTCATCTTGTTGTTGTTATCTCTGGAAGTGAGAACACTTTTTTAAAAAATGACATGAAAAAAATTGTTGAGAATATTGAGAAAAATTATGCCCATGTTCTGAAAAAGTGGGATGGAAATCTGGATACTGTAAAAGGTATAAAAAAATTTATTGAGCCGTTAATCTCTAAATATGATATTTCCAGTTTTGCCCCTAAGCTTAGAAGGGAAATGATTTTTAGAAATGTTTCAGAGAATCTGATAAAAAAATCAAAGGAAAAACCTGTTTTATTGTTCCTTGATGATATTCACTGGGCTGATCCTTCATCATTGGAGCTTCTGTATTATCTAATCCGGAATATAAAAGAGTCGTGTTTGATTGTTTGCTGTACCTACAGACCTGAGGATGCAGATAAAAACATGATAAATCTTTTTAGGCGAATGAGACATGAAAATATTTTTAATGAAATAAGGCTAAAAAATTTAGTAAAGAATGATGTTTTGAAAATGATCCCTGCTCAAAAAGAAAATGTTGATGAATTATATGAGAAATCAGGTGGGAATCCCTTGTATGTTGAGGAGTTTTTAAGAAGCAATGAGAATGCGCCCCCCTCAAGGATTGAGGATATTATCCTAGAGAGGATTGAGAAACTATCTGGTGAAGATAAAAAGGTTTTGGAGTATGCGTCAATTGTTGTTGGCGGTTTTGATTTTGATGTTCTGAGAAAAACAACAAACATGGATGAGGAAAAACTTGCATTATGCTTAGAAAATCTTTCAAAAATGCATTTTATAACAAGGTATCAGGATAGATACCAATTTGAGCATGTTATGATAAAGGATGTTTTATACTCCGATTTTTCCAGTAAAATGAGGGAAATTATTCATAAAAAGGTTGGTTTTGCTACTGAGGATGTTTACAGGGATAAGATATATGATGTGATAGCAGAACTCGCATTTCATTTCTCAAAGGGGAATGTTGCTGATAAGGCAGTAAAGTATTCTTTGCTCGCAGCTGAGAAAGCAAAAGGCCTTTATGCCAATTATGAGGCATTGAGACATTACGAAAATGCGTTAAAGTTCTTGG
>JAUWIS010000097.1 GCA_030605245.1 Methanobacteriota archaeon
CGCTGCAATCTATAACGGGTGTTTTAAGCCATGAATCAACAGCACCATCTTTTGCCTGATCGCTGTCGCATACAAAACCATAATCTGTGCCATCAACTATTGAACCGTATCTCGCCCCATCATTCGTTGACTGCCAGTCTCTCCATGTGTATGTTGCATTATTCCATCCGGATGGTAAAGCACCGCCTTCATCAAAATCTTCTGAAAGCAGTGCGGTTGTAGAGCCTTTCTGTAATACTTCAATTATTTCACATGAAACATTAAAGTTTGATTGACTGTTCGTACCATAGTTTTTTACTGTCGCATTTATGTCATGAGTTCCTGAGGAGTAGTTTTCCCCGTTAACAGGTGTATCTATGGACTCAACACCCACATCATTTTCAGAAGGTGTAGCAGTTATCCATGTTACAGAATTGTTTATTGTCTGGTTTTGCGTATCCATATTGTCAATATCATCTATGTCTATTGTGAAAAACACGATTTGACCACCGTTGCTCACATCTGCATCATCATCGTATGCTATTATACTGTTGCATGCCTCTATCACAGAGGGAGTTACTGATGAACCACCCCATCTGACATCGGACCAGCCATATACCCCCACGGCATCGCTCAGGCACCTCACGGCGTCGGCATCTCCAGAGGTATCGCCAGGGTTTGTGGCTGTAAACCCTATAGTCGCAGGTAGAGTATTCGGCGTTGTCGCCACGGGATGTGAGGTCTTAAACGTCATATCACCAACATCAGTGTACACGAAGTCTGTTGTCGCATGGAGTACAGTGGACATGAAGCTATCTGCAGGCACATACTTCGCGATATGTCCTCCCTCAATTAATAGGTGTCCCCCAACATGTGCATACTGGGTTAACCATGTTCTATATGTGGCTGTAGCGAGCGGTGTTATATCGTCACCATCACTCCATACTATAAAATTATAATTCATCCATAATGAGGCGTTTGTAACAGAGGATTTCTCAGTAGACACAGTAAATCCCATGCTCGTTAGGGTTGTGCTGAACCGTTCTATGCTGAAATCATCTGCAGAAGCAACATTGTTATCATCATTAATCAGGAGCACATTCATTGTCTGGGAAGATGGTGCAATATAATACTCTTTCATAAACTCATCCCATTCATGGTCAGGTACAAAATCTACAAGAGAATCATAATTTATATCATATTCAAGATATACCTCTGGATGATAAACAGATATTCCATGCGAGTCAGGAAGGCTGGTACCATGTTTCTCATTAATCACAGTATCATTGATTGCATCCATAAGATTCTGAGATGCAGTCTGAACTGATGCCACTGAAATGCGGGATTTGATTTCATAGGCAAAATCATACAAATCAGCATAATCCTCATAAGGATTGCCATAACCTGTAGCATATGTCTGGCTTGCAGTCCTTGCAGCAGTAATCTCTGTATTATATGTATATGCATTCAAAATTAATTCCTGTGCAAAATTATCTATTGCGTTTGACAACATGGTTTGTTTTGTTAAATTAACTGCAGACAGTGTTGCAAAGGTATCTGGAACAACTGTTGTATAATAATCATAGTAGCAGTCAACTATAACAGACGCAAATTGTTCAGAGCTCATTGTAGGGTTAGATGTGAGATTAGCAAGAATTGGATTATAAGGCCATCCATTAGCGTCTTCTGTTTCCTGTGAATGCACACTTATGTTCGCGAACTCATGTATCTGATAATCAACCTCAGCCATAGCCATGAGACAGGCATCAAAACCTATAATGTCAAGTTTCACACTATTATTACTGTACGCCATTTGTAATGCTTGTTTGAGTTCATTTAAGCTCATCCAGACCGCACTGCCGCCTGGAATCGCACTCCTTTTCTCATCCTCACAAAGCCCACCTATACCCAAACCATGATCCCCCAATATAAGTGCATAGTGCTTTGCAGGATAGTTATTTATTGACCAGTTCATAAAATCTGAGAGTACGCCGGGCTTACTGGAATCCACCTCCCCTAAATCCTGGAGTGCGTTTGCGATTGTGGGTGTCATCCCTGGAGTTATATAGTATCTTTTGGATGTTGTCCAGTCATCATATCGTGTATCATAACCGTCATGTCTGTCAAACTGCGCAACTATGTTTACATCAGCAGTTGAGCCGACTGCCGACATATTCTCAAAGTTGTTTATAAGATATTCTTCAATGTTATTGTCTCCGACCATATACACCATGAATGTCCATTTTTTTACAGCCTTACTTGAGGATTTAGTTAGAGAAGGTGTAGATAGGGGTGAAATTACACTACCGGCAGTTTTGTTTAGTTCTTCCCGCTCAGTCACTATGTTTTCAATATTGCCATTTTCATCCCACGTCAAGCCATTATCCATACTGATTTTTGAATAGATTTTAATAGGAGATGCTGTCTCAGTCCAGTTAATTATTATCCTGTTCTGTTCTGTGACTATGGATATAGACGCAACATTATTAGTCACTGCTTTTACCATTATCTCCGCATCCCATGTATCCCCTGAATCTTCGCTGCACATGTAATAAATACCGGTACCAGAGTAATCACCAGAATCTATATTTTGTATCCCACCATTCCATGCAATATGCACATTACTTCCGTTTACTGCTATGCTTGGGATAAAGCATGAAATCCTACTTAATATTTTTTTGGTGAATGTGTTTCCGTTGTCCGTGCTTCTGAACAATAAAAGTTCATTTCTTGCACTGCAAGACAATATGTAAACATTGTTTTCATTAACGGCTATTGATGGGTTCTCACTACCTACTATTATAGGCTTGCTCCATGTGCTTCCATTATCCATACTTTTTGTGTAGTATGCCATGTGCATTCTCCGAGTTTCATCCTCATGTACTGAATGAATTATCCCTGAATTTTGTATAAGCTTCCTGGAGCTTGGAACACATCTGTCAGATGCTGCATCCTCCTGTGCATGTCCATCATCCGCAGATTCATCAGGGGTCTTTGAAAACACATCTTTTCCACTATAAAAACTGCTGAAAGAACAAGACGACAAAATTAGAGATATTATTGCAAACAATATAATTATGTTAATTAAAAAATTATTTTTCATAGCACATCCCCCTCTTTAATTCATTATTAACCTCCTCAAAATAATTAAACCTCAACACAGTTAAATCCTTATCCATCATACATTATCTTATTATTCTCAGTTTTATTTAACATTATTGATATGATTTCATATTTATGTAAAAAATTCTTGTTGATATTTTACATTTTAACAAAATATTTATTACCTTGGAGTCATATCATTTTATGTATGTCTCATAAGGAGCTATCTAAAAATGAGTGTTTGACACTGTACGGTTTAATAAAATATCCATTGTTGAATGATAAAAAAATCGCAGAGAAAATAGGGGTTAAGCATTCTACATTTACTACCATAAAAGTCAGACTGAGAAAAGAGCATTATTATTATACTGTAAGGATACCTTATTTACAGGCGTTTGGCTACGAGATGTTAGCAGTTACTTATGCAAAGTTTTTAGGAAACCTGCCTCTGCAGGAGAGACTACAGTTGAGTAAAAAAAACCAGAAAAAATATCCAGAAGTGGTTTGGGCAGTAAGTTCACCTACACAGGGTGTTTCTATCCAGATGATTAAAAACTATACATACATCAAAAAATGGAATGAGGATATTGAAAGAATTTATTCTAAATATGGGTTACTTGGTGATGAGGGTGTAACATCAATTATGTTTCCTTTTAAACTTACAGATATAAACCGTTTCTTTGATTTCTCTTCTTTGTTAGAAAAAACTTTTGGGTTAGGCATCTATAAACATGAAAGATTTTTTGATAATAAAAAGTTGTGGGAAACAAATCTCAGTAATATTGAGAAACATGTATATCATGGTTTAATATGCTATCCTGAGCTTTCTGACAAAGAACTGGCAAAGGAAATTTCTGTATCCAGGCCTACAATAGCAAAAATTAAGAAAAACTTTGAGGGAAAACTTTTGAGAACAGTTAGAATAGTAAACTTAGAGAAGCTATGTTTTCAGATGTTAGTTTTCATTCATTTGAAGTTCAAGCCGGGAATTACTAATAAAAATATAAAAAACGGGTTTATAAACTCGTTTACAAACTCTATGCAACCGGTATTGCTGATGCTTGGAACTGCAGATTGTGTTATACTTGCAGCCTTTAAAGATTTTGATGAATACACAAAAACTATGAGCACGGCAGCAGA
>JAUWIS010000165.1 GCA_030605245.1 Methanobacteriota archaeon
CAGGTTTGTATCTGTGATTGAAAGGATAAAAAATCTGGAGAAGGCGATAGCAATAATCGTTAATTCTGAAGCAAAGGATGTTAAAAGACATATCCGGGAACTTGGTGAAATTGGAAAAAAAACAATATCCAATCCCTGTTATCTTGATCTGGTCTTAAACATGGATAAGGTTATAGCAGTCCATAACACGATGACAGATATAGCGAAAAATGCTATAAAAAGATGGCTGTCAGAGATGGCTTACGGCATGAAGAAGTTTGTGGATATAGAAATAAAAACATTTTCACAGCTTGATGAGTACTGCTATTATGTGGCAGGAACAATAGGCGGTTTTTTAACAGAGCTTGTTATAAATAATGCAAAAAGGATAACAAAGGAGCAAATAAAAATCCTGGAGAGAACAAAAACAGATTTTGGATTATTTTTACAGAAGGTAAACATCATAAGGGATATTCGGGCCGATATTAAGAGAAATGATAAAATATTCTGGCCAAGGGAATTATTTTTGCAACATAATCTCACGCCAGAGAAAGTGGTAGATAAAAAATATGAAAAGGAAGCAATAGATATCCTGTCAGCCATGTTAGAAAATGCAAAAAAACATGTCTCACCGACAATAGAATATATTAATGCGATACCAGATGAATATAATGGATACAAAAAGGCATCATCTATAAATTTTCTTATGGGTGTAGAAACATTAAATAAGGTAAAAAACAACCCTGATGTGTTTTACTCTGATAAACCTGTGAAAATAGACAGGGAAACAAAAGAGAAAATACTCGGTAACCCTGAGGATTATCTAAAACAGGTATCTGACAACATGCCTTTTAATTCTTAATGAATCTAATAATATTGCGAAAAAACTTATAAAATTGCGCAGTAATAATGCGAAAAATTTAATCACTGTAGAAACACCCTTATCTTAAACCATTTTATATTCATACTCCCTTTTACCTTAATAGATGTTTGAAGTATTGTCAAGGGATGGTCTGGGCAGAACAGGCAAACTGGGCAGTGTTAGCACACCAAATATTTTGTTTGCAACATCTAAGCGCTTCAAGGAGTTTAAAGAAGCAGAAATACTTTTGTCAAACCATGAGATAAAATCAGAAAAAATGTGTGTTTTTGATAATGGGAATAGTTTTTATCCAGGAAATCTTAAAGGTGATTTTGTTATACCCACTGGCATTCCTTATCCTCTTTCATGCTCAGAATTTTTTGAAAACTACCAGAATGACAAAATTGTTCTTGTAAAAGATATTGAGTCTCTGGATAAAAACAGGGAGGTTTATGTTCTCTCAAATGCCGCAGAACTAATTAAAAAACCAAAAGAGTTCGTGAAAGTCCTTGTTGAACTCAGAGAAAAAATTGGTTACAGCAAAATTGTTTACACGCCAGGGATAGGAACACCGAACAGTTATGCCATTCTTGTTTATCTTGGAATTGATTTGTTTGATTCCGTTCCGCTTATAACGAACAGCAGAAAAAAAAATTTTTTAACTCCTGATGGAAAAATAAATGTTGATGGTTTACTTGAGAATCCATGCAGATGTCGTGCATGTAATGATAACATCCATGATTTCATTCATCTGCTTCATCATAACTATTATGTTGCATTGTCTGAGATGAAAAATATAAGAAACAGGATAAGAAATAATTTGCTCAGGGAACTTGTTGAATCAAGGGTTAGAACAGAACCAGCACTTGTATCAATGTTGAGGCATTTTGATAAACAATATGATTTTGTTGAAAAATATTTTCCAATAAGAAAAGAAAAAATGATTATCACATCAAAGGAATCTTTATTCAGACCGGATGTGAGAAGGTTTCAGAAAAGATTAAAGGAAAGATACATAAAACCTGAAAGCAAAAAAATACTGCTTCTTTTACCCTGCTCTGCAAAAAAACCTTATTCTTTTTCTAAATCCCATCAACTGTTCAGGAAAACAATTCTTAATTCAGGAAACCCAAACATTGTACATGGGGTTGTTGTGACCTCGCCGCTCGGTATTGTTCCAATGGAACTTGAGTTGTTTTATCCTGCGCAAAACTATGACATACCCGTAACAGGTGAATGGGACGAGTATGAAATAAAAATAATAAATGGAATGATAAAAAATTTGATAAAGAACAACAGATATGATAAAATAATTAATCATACCGGCTATGATTTTGTTGATGTCGGGGTTAATACATGCATAGACAAAGCTGTCTCTCAAGAATCTCTAAAAAAACTGGAGGAAACATTATCTGACCTTGTTAAGGATTATGAACATATAGAAAGAAAAAAAATTGCTGTTGAGAACATGATGAATAGGGCAGTATTTCAGTTTGGTAATTCTGGTGCTGATTTGGTAAAGGATTCAATGATAAAAGGAAGATACCCTAATTTGAGAATAGTAAAAAACAATAAGCAGGTTGGCATGCTTGTTGGTGATAGGGGAATGATTTCATTAACAATTGAAGGCGGAAAAATTTTGATTAAGAAAAAGAAATATTTCGTTGAAATAGATGATTTCAAACTAAAGGGTGATGTTTTCGCTGTTGGTGTTAATGATGCTGACTCTGATATCCGGATTGGTGATGATGTAATCATTGTGCATAAAAATGTTTTAAAGGGTGTTGGTGTTGCAGTAATGAGCCCCGAGGAGATGATAGAAAGCAAAAGAGGTGTTGCTGTAAAAGTGAGGCATAAGATATGAAAATCCATGATGTTGATGCAACAAAAAAATTTCAGGAAAAAATCAGAAATTTAAGGAAATATCCAA
>JAUWIS010000029.1 GCA_030605245.1 Methanobacteriota archaeon
CTACCGGGGTATCTAATCCCGTTTGCGCCCCAGGGCTTCGTCCCTTACTGTCGGATCCGTTCTGGTCAGACGCCTTCGCCACTGATAGTCCTTTCAGGATTACAGGATTTTACTCCTACCCCGAAAGTACTTCTGACTCCTCCCGGTCCCAAGTCTGACAGTCTCCCCAGAATTCGAACTGTTAGGCAGTTCGATTTACCCAGGAATTTACCAGACCAGCTACGGACGTTTTAGACCCAATAATAACGATCACCACTTGGGCTGCAGGTATTACCGCGGCGGCTTATGCACATTAGCTTCACCCTTAATATCGGTGAAGCCGATGTTGGCACCCGTCTTACCCAGCCCTTACTTCCCCTGTTTTTTAGACAGAAGAACAGCCTATGCAAAACATAGGCACTTAGGATTCCCTCGTCGTGCTTGCGCACATTGCGAAGTTTTCGCGCCTGCTGCGCCCCGTGGGGCCTGGACTCATGTCTCAGAGTCCATCTCCGGGCAACCACTTTCATGGCCCGTACCCATCATAGGTTAACAAGTGCATTACACTTGCTACAGCCTAATAGGTTGCAGACTCATCCTTGGGCGTTGCCTTTTAACATAAAAGCATTCCAGCATTCTACGCCTATGGGGTTTTATCCTCAGTTTCCCAAGATTATCCCCCACCCAAGGGTAGATTGTCCACATGTTACTGAGCGGTGCGCCAAGATTGCTCTTTGACTCGCATGGCTTAATCGTATCCTAATAGCAGTGACCTCTGGCAGGATCAACCAGAGTTAGTATAATTTCTATTGGCAGGTATTTTTCACTTATTAAACATCAGATCCAAGAGCCCTGATACTTATCAGCATTCTTAAATCCTCATTTTAGTTTGCACCCTTTATAGTCTTTTGTATATATATTGTTTTCGTCTTTCTTAGTTAATACTTTGTATCTCATAATATTTATACTCTTCGTTAATTTCTCCCCAGAAGTTTAATATATTAATTATGTAATACAATAAATGAATGAAGACACTTATATTGTGTGTTGACAGAGACAATGATTTTGGAAAAAAGGCTAATGTAAAAAGTCCGGTGATCGGAAGGGAAGATAATATAAATGCTGCATTATCACTCGGATTAAAGGATTCTGAAGATGTTGACACAAACGCATTGCTTAGTGCTATTAACCTGTATGATCAGTTTGTGACTGAGGGAAAGGATACAGAGATTGCAACAATTTGTGGTAGTCCGAATGTAGGTGTTGAGTCTGACAGGATACTTGTCAGTCAACTTGAGGAAGTGCTGGGACAGGTAAACTGTGACTCTGCGATACTTGTAAGTGATGGTGCTGAGGATGAATATATTCTGCCATTGGTGATGTCAAGGATAAGGATTGATTCTATTAAAAGGGTAATTATGAAACAGGCTCAGAACATAGAGAGCACATATTACATTATTGCAAAAGCATTAAGGGATGAAAAAATACAGAGAAAGTTTGTGATTCCTGTCGCGCTTTTTCTGTTGATAATCTGTTCCGCTGCAATTGTCGGCTATGCAAACATAGGCTGGGCTATTGTTGGTTTTGTTGTTGGTATATATCTCCTTATATCTGCATTTAACTTAGAAAGCACTTTTTTGGAAATTGCAAAAGACTTCAAGACAGGGTTGATGACAGGAAGAATTTCTTTGTTTATATCCATGCTTGCAGTATTGGTTGTGATAATAGGTCTGATTATATCCTATAATCAGATGGCTGAGAGAACATTTTCTGCATCATGTGCCGCATCATTTGTTGGAACAGTAATCTGGTGGCTAATTGCTGGTGTGCTTATTGGTATGGCAGGAAAAGCATTGGATGAATATATAAAAGAAAAAAAAATAATGTGGTCATACTGGATTGTACCTTTTTCCCTGATAATACTTGGTTTGCTTGTTCTTGCTGCTGTGGATGTTATAAACAATGTTGACAAAGGTGTCAGAGCATTGATTACACTCTCTTTGATTGTGAAAATAGTCGTTGCTGCTTTTATAGGATTCATCGGTTTCACAACCTACAGGTATATAAAGGAGCATTTTGTTGTTGAGGAATCAGAATGGCGTAGATGAGACTATGGAATACAATGAATGGAAAATATATTATTCTCAAATTTTGTTAGATTTTGGTTACAGTAGAAATAAGGATAAGTCTTCAGCAAAACTTCTTTCAGTCATGCTTAAGAAAAAAAAACTTGTTAAAATTAGTGAACTAAGAAAGATGATTTCTAATAAAAATGTTTGTGTATTTGGAGCGGGTGATTCTTCGCAAAGTAATATTAAAAAAACAAAAGATACTGTTTTTATTTCTGCAGGTAGCGCTACTTCCCAGCTTATGGAGAAGGATATCATTCCGGACATTGTTGTTACTGATTTAGATGGAATAGTAGAGGACCAGATAACAGCAAACAGAGAAGGCGCAATCGTTGTTGTTCATGCCCATGGTGATAACATGCAATCCATAAAAAAATATGTTCCAATGTTTGATGAGAAGATTATCGGCACAACCTCTTCAAAACCTTTTGGTAACATTTATAATTTTGGTGGCTTCACGGATGGTGACAGGGCTGTTTTTCTTGCAGACTATTTTGGTGCAAAAAAAATTTTTCTAACAGGATTCAACTTTGAATCAGTTAAGAATTATTCAATTTCAAGGGAAATAAAAATGAAAAAATTAGGATGGGCAAAAAAATTAATAGAAAAAATTGACAGGGTTTATTTTGTTTGAAATTTCATTTTCTACTTTTCATCACGATTGCATTATAACTGCCGTTCCAATAATTAACTTCATTTTATCCTTTTCTTTATTTTTTAAGTTTCTTTTTCAGTTTTGCGTTTTCAACCTCAAGTTTAATTACCCGCTCATTTAACTGCGCGCAGACATCCCTTAGTTTCTGGATTTGAATATCCTTTCTTTTCATTACTTTCATTGCATCTGTTCTCACATTAATCACCATTCCTGAATAACCTTATTGTTTTATAACCTTTGCATCTCCTCATTTTGTTACGGAAAAAGCCTTCGACTTTTTCCTAACATATTACGGAATTTCTTACGGAAAAACCGAAGATTTTTCCTAAGATTTTAGGAAAATGCTAGACGCATTTTCCGTAAAATGCAAAGCAAATTCCTAAGATCATTCGGAGAAGAATAGGAGTGAAGCCCCTATGAATTAAACAGAGTGGGCTCAAGGAGACTCGAACTCCTGACCTCCGCCATTCTGATCACTGCCTGCCTCTAAATCTGCAGTACAACAGTGGATGTCAAGGCGACGTCATACCGCTAGACCATGAGCCCACATATTATTAATGCTCTATCCAAATTTAATTCTTTCGAATGGTCTCTGTAGATCCTGTAGCTTTCAATAATGATTGTAATGCCTCATGATATTTTCCTGGATTTGCTTCAATCAATTTCTTGGTATATTCCTTTAGGAACTGGGCAAAATCTTTTTCTACCTGTGAGTACTGCCATTCCTTTCCTTTTGCCTGTTCAAATGTGAGTAAAAAAGCATATGCTACAGATTTAATTTTAGTGTTATCTGTTTTTAATTTTTCAATTTCCTTTACAGATGCTTCCTTACCCATCATTTTATAGGTTCTTCCAATCTTATCTACAAACCCTGCTACTGGTGTTAACTTGAAATATTTTGGGAGTGATGCAACTACCCCTTTTTGTTTGTACTTTATCATTACCTCTTTCAATATCTGTGAGGGCTGTTTCTTTTCATTATACATTTCCTCAGATATCTCCCTGTCATTTGTTAAGGCAAACAACACATCCCTGCCAAATTCATCCCAGTACATAGACAAAATTTTGTTTGATGTTGTATCTCCTACTATCAAAGGATTTTTTATTTTTTTCAAAATTATTTCAAAAGATATCCTCTCAGCTTCTGTTGGATTGAAAGAACTGATAAAGGCATTAGCATCAGAACCGTAGCATATATCATCTCTAATGAAAAGTTTTTGTTCAATTTTTCTTATCTCTTCCTTTATTTTCTCAGAAGATTCTGTAATAAACTCTTTATCTGTTATACTGCCATTAAGGTATTTCTCAAGTACCTCCCTTGGTGTAACAACATTAATTTTGCATTCATTGCATTTTATCATACATTTAGGATGAAAAATAATTTCTACATTAAATTCTTTTTTTATTTTCGGAGATAACATATGCTGAGCGAATGTATAAAATGTGTTATTAGCTGAGGCGCAGGATTTGCACATGACAATTGTTATGTTATGAAACCTGATTTTTAATTTAAAATTAGATTCGTGCCCGCAGGAATAAATATTATCTCTGCATTTTAGATTCATTTTCAAAACTGGAATTATGTCATTAATAAATTCTTCCGGAGGTTTAGACTCTTTACCTGTGCAGACAAAACAGTTTTTAGTTGAATATATGTGCAGTTTTTTCTTTTTGGCGATATCCGCAATGCTTAATAATCTTAACACAGGATTATCGTAATACTGAACCCCGATCAGTTTTTCCTTCTTTGTTTTCCCACGTACAACATATGCAACATTATTGTGTGGCAGGTGCGCTACCGCCAGATACGGAGCTTTTCCTGTATTAGCGATAATTAAGGATGTAGCATACGCCCGGATTAGCTGGTCACCATGACGTGTAAAATATGAGAGTTTTTCATCATTAAGATTTTGTAATTTCATCATCTGTTTCTTTATTTTATCAAAACAGCATTTCCTGCATCTCCCCCCACATGCTGGCAGAATCATTGTCGGTTTCTTTTTCAGCGCCTTTGCCTTTAACACCAGATTTTTTTCCTGGGCTTTAGATGAGGTTTTGATACCTGTTCTGATTTTTCTCACAATTATATAATAGTGTCACTAAATATAAATACTCTCCCATGTATACTGTAGCTATGGTAGAGGTTGAAGATATAAAAATGAAAAAACCGTTCAGGGATAACACTTCCATTATTATAGAAGGAAAAATGGTGGAGGGCAGACCTGGTTTATCCGCACAACTCTTTATACCACCAGACAGATATGAGTATCTGGGGATGGTACCCCTGTTGGGTAAAACCCTTACAGAGAAACAGTTAGCAGATTTTTTGAGTGAAGTGGAAAAAGCAGCGGAGAGCGCCTTGGAAAAAAATAAACTTGAACTGTTTCTGACAAAAAAAGATTTTAAAAGAAGTTAAAGTAAAAAACATTAATGCGATTTTTCACTGCTTTAGGAACACAAAGTATTTCTGAGCGTTTGAAACTCTGTTTTCAACTTGAGTTAAGAATATTTTGTTAGTATAATTTATTATGTTCTTAACTATAGATGGGAGCACTGGGATTTCCAAAAGTCTTTTTCTTTCTCTAAAGAGAAAGAAAAACATTTGGGAAAAAGAAAGAGAACTGAGGGATTGCTTTGCAATCCCTCCTCTTTTCTCTTTTCCGCCAGACGCTTTTCTCTTTTCTGAAAGAAAAGAGAAAAGGGCTGTTTTGAACCCAGATCAACGGGTATCCTCGAATAGGTCATTGTTCCAGTTAATCATCAACTGTTTTCAGTATACCTGTTGTTAATCATACCTATTCTTACTTTTTGGTTTTCACTGAGACTTCACGACCAATTTGATCCATATACATTTATGGTTGGAATCAACATGGTGTCTCCGGTGGAGTCTCATCCAATAACTGGAGCCCGTGAGGATGCCGTGTTACCCCATGCTCCCATCATCTTACATTTTTATCTTGCTTTTTCTTTCAATTGTTTCGCAAGCTTTTTCCTTCTTCTCATTTTTTTCTTCCGCCATTTCCAGCGCTGTTTCCCTCGTTTTTTCCATACCCTTGAACTTCTTTTCATTTTTGCTTCCTCATTAATGTCTTACGGGGTTGTTAAGTTGTCTAGATTTATCTATCTTTCGATTATCCCCTTTTAGATTGGACGGACCCGCCGGGATTCGAACCCGGGATCACTGGCTCCCTTCAAGCCCTTTTCTCTTTGAGAAAAGAAAAAGGCTGTTAGAAGGCCAGTGCCTTATCCAGACTAGGCCACGGGCCCATGCATTTACTCATTTCGCTTCAGATTTACATCAAATTTCTTTCAGAAATTTGATGATACACAGGAAATTTCATTTTCCTATTCTCTACAAATTTGCTCCACAAATTTGTAGATACTTCGGAATTTGTTCACTTCGTACCTACGGAAATGCGGAACATTTCCTAGGTTCTTACGGAATTTTCAAAGAAAATTCCTAAGATGTTAGGAAAAACGCAAAGCGTTTTTCCGTAACATGCTAGGAAAGTGCGAAGCACTTTCCGTCGCATCACAATTCCTCGTATTTTTGCTCACTCAGTCGCTCCGCTCCTTCGCTCGCAAAAATGGACCGGAGGGGATTTGAACCCCTGGCCTCTCCCATTTCAGGTTGGAAAGAGTATTGAGGGGTTACTAATGTAACCCCTCCTTCTTTTTCTTTTCCGCCAGTCGCTTTTCTTTTTCTTATTAAGAAAAAGAAAAGGGCTGTTGCCAAGGGAGTGATCTTCCAACTGATCTACCGGCCCGCGAATGAATACTTCGGAATTTTCTTCAAAAATTCCTCATATTTTCACTCGTTCATTTCACTCACTTATGAAAAATGAGCGGACGGTAGAGAGAAGGAAGCTTTGCTTCCTCCGAATCTACCGGCCCGAACGAAGTGAGGGCAGTAAATAGGTGGAATCTTTGATTCCAACTGATCTACAAAAATACGAAGCATTTTTGTAGAGAATAGGAATACGAAGTATTCCTATGAATCTACCGGCCCCAGTGAAATACAACTTCTGCATATATGTATTCAGGTTTAAATCTTTTGTAAAATCTGCTATGATTTTTATTTTTTGTAATTATCAGTAAAAAAAGCTATTTAATGTTCTTTTGCCCATGAATAGTTTCTTGTTCTTGAATCCGAGAAGCCACAAAACGCGCATCTTTTTTTCTGAACATGATATGAATGCCTACCGCATCTTCTGCATCTAATATGCGTTTTTTTATGCTTTTTGCCCATTGATGGTGTACCTTTTCCCATGTTCTCCCTCTATGGTGAAATATAGATTACATTATCCCCTCTAACAATCGCTGTTTCCAGCTTCCTTTTTATCTCATTCTCAAAAAGTTCTTCAGCATTTTTTAGCACAAGATTCATATGTGGATCATAACCATCCAGGATTCCCCTATATTCTCTGTTTCCTTTTAACTCAACAATAACTCGATTGTTTAGTTTCTGACTCAGCAGGTTAAGAGGTTTAATCATAAATAGGGAAATGTAAAGATAATACTTAAAGGTTGTTGTAAAGTGAAGTATTAAAATGTTTTATCCTTCTTCTGTTTTTATGAAACTGAGAAAAAAATGCAGGCTGAGGAGAAGAGAGGTTGAGAAATTATCAAAAATTTTGAATGATACATTTTGTAAAGAAATTTTCACAGGTAATGAGATTATGGATCAAGCTGATGCAGAAGGTTGTAGAATCTTGATAATCAACAACGAGGTTTTAGGTTTAATCATAAATGATAAACCATTTCTGACATTAAAAGGACTGCTTAAGTACAAGCCTGAGAAAAAATATGTAACTGTTGATAAAGGGGCAGTAAAATTTGTCTGCAACGGTGCAGACATTATGGCACCAGGTGTTGTTGATGCCGATTCCTCGGTTAAAAAAAATGATTTGGTATGGATAAGGGATGAATCACATTTCAAACCTTTGGCTGTCGGGGTTGCGTTGATGGATGCAGAAGAGATGATAAAAGAAAAGAACGGTAAAGCGGTATTGTCAATTCATCATGTTGGGGATAAAATCTGGAGAGCGGAGCAATAGAGTTTAGCAGATGCCTTATATATGACATGAGATATTATCATTTGAATAGGACTATAATGGAATTGAAATAAAACGGCGAAGCCGATATCTATCTTACCACCATACTCTGAATACCATAATGCCTGTGTGCGACCTCTCGTGCGATTCTAAGATTTCTTCCATTTTTTCCTATTGCCTTGCCCTTGTCTTTTGGTTCAACAACAACGGTGGCGTTATTGTTTTCCATTACAACATCAATGACCTTGTAGTTGTGAAAAATATTTTTTATGAAATCAACAACATTGTCTGAGTATTCTATGATATCTATGTTTTTTTTAAGTAA
>JAUWIS010000079.1 GCA_030605245.1 Methanobacteriota archaeon
AATTGTGGAGTTACTCATGTTTAGCTCACCACAAATTATGTCAAATGTGCCGTTAACAACACTGTTTTCTAATGTTATTTCAGATGAAGTCTCACCTTTAATGTTACATAGCAGTGTTGAGTTTACAACCGTTAGAGATGCGTTATCATACAGAGATATGTCAAAAGCATAATCACTCATTAAAATAGCGTTTTCAATTATAAGTCTGCCGTTGCCCAGAACAATGATATGGTACTGGTAGTCTGAGATTTGCTGCATTGTGAATGGGGTATCTGAGATTGTTAAATTTTTCCTCACAACAACATGACCCGTATACAGAGGATCATAATCTATTCTTGTGTCTTCGTCTAGAATTAAGTCAAATGTTGAGAGATATATTGATAAGGATTTTGAGAGTTCATTATTGTTTGTATTGCTTTCTGATGGGATGCAGTCTGATATTTTTATGTTGAATGTTACTGTTCTTGGTTTACCGGATGTGTCAAAAGGAATGGTTGTTGTGTTAAAACCGTTGCCTGGAATAGATATGCTTGCAGGTGTGGATGTCAATTCATCATTCCAGTAGAAACTAATATCTGCTGTGGCATCTGCCTCACCCTTATTGTAAATGTATGCTGTTACATCAAAAACATCACCTTCTATCGGATTCAGGTTTGAGAATACAATCTTGTATACATAAAGGTCAGGCTTTGTTTTTATTGTAAAAGTTTCGTTATATTCATTGTTTTCCTCATTAAACTCATAGATTTCATTGTTGGGGTCAACAATTACTTTAATAGTATGGCTACCGGCTGTAAATGCATGGGTTATCGAGACAATACTCTCATCAGATGCGAGTACAGAAACTGTTGTTGTTTTTATCAGATTGAAACCATCATAAAATTCAATTTTTACATTTGAGGTGTCTGTCCCACCGTTGTTTATGATACTGGCGTTAATTGTTATGCTTCCCTCAACATCAGATGAAAGTATTATGTCTTTCACATCCAAATCAGGTATTGTCATAACACATATTGTTTTAGATGCATTGTTATTTACTTCATCGAACTCCTCTATGCTGTTATCAGGATCAATTTTTACCATTATCGTATGGTTCCCTGCAGGTGTTACGTTCCAGTTTAGTAATACATATCCTATTCCATCAGCGGTGATTAAAGAAATATTCTGGTCCATACCTATCTGTTCTTCTCCGTCAAAGAACCTAACTGTAACATTGAATGCGTCTGTTTCACCACTGTTATGTACAGTCACGTTGATCCATATCTCAGTCATGTTTGTTGGGCTTTCTTTTGTAAATATAATGTCGGTGGATGATATGGTTAGGTCTGGTTTTGTTCTTACAACAATATCTTTACTTGCATCATTATTTGATGTGTCTGACTCACCCGGTTCTGAGTTTGTGATATTCACAAAAATTTTATGTGCTCCTGCCAGGTCTGTGGTATTCCAAGAGCATGTGACATTTTCCGTATCATTGGCAGGGACATAGACATTTGAAATAAAAGATATTGCCTCATCAGAGTCATAATAGATCGAAATATTACAGATTGCATCAGTCTCACCAATATTATGAATATTTGCATAAATAAATACCAAATCACCGTCACTTGGATTTGGATTTGAGAGAGTAATATCACTAGATGATAATGTAAGATCAGGTTTTGTGTAAACATAAATTATTTTTGTGTCATTGTTGTTACCCTCATTCTTTTCTGGTATTGAATTATTTTCGTCAACAAACGCATGAAATGTATGGTTTCCAGACATTGCAATCCAAGGATTGGAAATCTGTATGAAACTACTTGCATTTATATCGATGGTTTTAGGATAACCTTGCATCATCTCTCCATCCACATAGAAATTCACATTAACATTTGATGCATCAAGTGTTCCACTGTTGTTTACTGTGATATTTATCCATATGAGATCATCCTCAACAGGTTCTTCATTTGAAACGGTTATCACCGGGAAGAAATCTATGTACAGCTGGTCAAACACAATACTTACATTCACCCTGTTGTTCTCAGCAAGTATTAAAGGAAACTTAGGGAGACTTATATTTTCTGAGGCTGTAAAAGTTTGATAAATCCCGGTTAACCTGTAGTTCCAGCCGATGTATGAATTAGGCCATGATGGTGGAGCTGCAATTTTGTCGCTGGACAGTGGGATTAATGCTATTCCTTCATCATTTGTTACATTGTAGGTTGTGTTTGTTCTACCCATGTAATCCAGGACAAATTCGGATGGTGTTTCAAAAGGTTCATCATTTTGTTTTATCATTATACTTACATTGCTTAATGGTAAGGAATTCCCATCCATTACCTTAATATCAACCCATCTGTAAAGGTATGCATTTGATGTGTTATCTGCTATAAACGGTGGATCACCATCCGGAGGTGGTACACCACCTGTTTCATCCATATCAACAGTAACATTGTAAAGGTATGCATTAGAGTTGCTCAAAAGCCTTAAAACATTATGGTCAGCTCTTGAATCCTCCATGTACACATCCTTCAACTCATCAGGAAAGGATGTTTCTAAATAAAGGAAATCTGTTGGAGATTGATACCCAGATTTTATAGGGTCTACATCTGCTTGCAGGAAATCAAGATCCATGTAAGTATCAAAGACATACAATGTTGAATTAACAAAGGTTATGTCATTCTCATAGGAAACAACAAGTTTCACACCTGTGAACGAAACAGTACTGTTTACGTCATTTTCAGGGTCATCATTTGTGAACCTTAACATTATGTTTTTTACATCATTAACATTTCTAACCCCTCTTGCCCATAAATCATATTTTTCACCACCATACTGCGGGCAGATTTCATACTCTCTTTTGTTACCCTGTTGCACAGGTTCATAAGGGTTGGAACATCCCTCAAATACCCCATCATCTGACCATTGAACAAAACCTGTGCCATTGTAGTTCTCCTCAGCAGTGTATGTAACCTCAAGCATGGCAGAGGAAAGCCTGTCTGTCGGAAGATTACCTGTTTCATTTGAATAAAAATATGAGGTATTGTCAGTAAGGTTGACTGTATCACCTGGTGATACTGTAATGCCATCCTCAGGCCAGAGCATAGGGGCAAACTCTATTGTGGTACTTCCTGCTTCATAATAATTTTCTACCTTGGATTTTTCCATGGTAACATTACTTGATTCAAAAAACATGAATGGTGCGCAGCCCCCTTCAGGTCTGCTTGTGATTGTTGAGTTTATTATTGTTACATTACTGTTTCTTACAGTAAACCACCCAGGGTAGGCAAGGGTAGAATTCTTAATTATAAAAGTTGAATCCAATATTGTAAGATTAAACTCTAGATATGGATGCAAAAGTGCTTCCTCAGTTGTTAAATACACATTTTCTATTATCAGCGTGCTATCTGATACTGCTTCAGCCCAGAAATGGTTTGTTGCATCTGACCTGAATGTGAGAATGGTGTTTCTGAAGGTTAAATTTCCATTACTAACTGAAACATTTCCGCGCATATCATAGTTTGGATTATCATATATCTTTGTATCATTTATAATAATTATATCCCCTGACCATCCCCTTTCCTCACCAAGGGCATGTTCACTGTCAGGGAACCATAAAACCATCATCGCAAGGATTGCACAGGCCATCAATATTATCAGTGTTTTTCTCATAAACTCACCACTACTTATAAGGTTTTAACCATATATAAATATTAGTAGTCAGGGGTTAGGAGCTTCGGAATTTCACAGGAAACAAAGTTTCCTGCTATCAACAATTTTCCTTTGGAAAATTGTCGATGCTGATGCAATTCCTCGCTTTCGACAAAAATTGCGTCAGCAATTTTTGGAGTACATCTGAAAAATAGGATTTTTCAGACTCTCGGAAAAGCACAGCTTTTCCAAAGAAGGGGAGTCTATGATTCCTCTGAACTGCAAATTGCTCCTTTTGTCGCAATTCGCAGAGGTCAGGGATTAGGGAGAAAAACATTCTTCCCCTAACTTCTGCAAATTGTTCACAATTTGCAGGAGTGAGGAATTGCTTCAACAATTCCGGATACTTCTAACTGCTATCTCCTAACTCCTTGATTAAGCGATATATATAAATAGAACTAAAAGAATATAATGACTTATGAAAATAAAGAAAAGTGAGAACGGTGTTTCTGAGGTTGTAGGCTCTATACTTATACTTATGATAACTATTACCATGTTCGCGGTTGTTATGGGATGGGTTTTAAGTTATCCTACACCATCCGGGAGGGCATATGTTGACCTGAACGCAGAAGTAAATGGACAATGGGTGAACATCACACATTGTGGTGGTGAACCTTTAGAAAATGATGATACAAACATTTATGTTTACATTAATGGTAGTTTAACAAGCTGTAAAATTTCGGATGCAGATAATTATGCAACTATAGGTGATAAACTTAGTGTTGCTGAAACATGGTCAAAAAAGTTTTTAGGCATAGAATCTACATCTACTATCGGGGTTGCCATTATTGACACAAAAGGTGGTGAGGTAATATTTGATGAGACACTCCAGGGTGTCTCAGGAAACAACAAACCTGTTGTTGCATTTGCCTGCACTGTCCCAGGTTCTGTGCCTGCAGGCACAACTTTCGAAGTACATGCATACATTTTGGATCCTGATAAGGATGTAAATAACTCAGCAGTAACAGTTAATTTGACATCTGTTGGAAAAGGGAGTGATCCCTATCCTATGACATCTTCTGATGGGATTATTTTCAAGACAAGCTCACTTATAATGCCATCAGGCACCTCAGCTGGCATCTATATATCTAATATTATTAATGCAACTGACAGCAAAGGAAACACAGCAACAGGATATGTTCAGATTACTGTGACATTACCAGCGAATATAACAAGCCCACATGATTGGTTTAACTGGTC
>JAUWIS010000050.1 GCA_030605245.1 Methanobacteriota archaeon
AAGGATACACAACACTTGATGAAATCAAAAGAAAGCTCAGATGCGGCATGGGTCCATGTCAGGGAAGAACATGCCTGAGACTTGTTGCCCAGATCATAAGGAAAAAAACAGGTAAAAGTTTGGATGAAATAAGAATGCCAAGAGCAAGAGCGCCTATAAAACCAGTATCTCTTGGTATTTTTGCGAGCTGCGAAGTAGCGAGCAAAAATGCGGGGAATTGTAAGCGAAGCAAAAAATTCCGAAGCATTTTTGGAGGAAAAGATGAGTGAAACTTCGCAACATGTTGGAATTAAAGATTCCGCTGATGTGGCAATCATTGGTGGTGGAGTAAACGGTTGCGCTCTCGCATACTACCTTGCAAAAAAAGGTGTAAACGTTACAGTGTTTGAGAAAGATTATCTCTGCTCAGGTGCAACAGGCAGATGCGGGGGAGGAATGCGCCAGCAGTTTGACACGGAAGACAACATAAGACTTGCTATGGAATCCGTGAAAATTTTTGAGTCAATGGAAAAAGAACTTGGTTATGACATAGAGTATCATCAGGGAGGTTATCTTGTTCTTGCGCATTCTGATAAGGAGGGTGAGCAATTTAAAAAGAATGTTGAACTTCAAAGAAGCATGGGGCTTGATGTGAAATTCTTGGAAAAAGATGAGATAAATGATGTATGCCCTATTTTGGATGTGGACGGAGCAAAAGCAGTTGGTGCAACATTCTGCCAGACAGATGGGCATGCAAACCCATTCAAGGTTACTGAAGCTTATGCAAAGAATGCTGAAAGACTCGGGGCAAAAATAAAAACTTTCACAGAGGTTAAAGGAATAAAAAAAGAAAAAGCATTTAAGATTATAACAGAAAAAGAAAAAATGTCTGCAGACATTGTTGTAGATGCAGCAGGATGCTATTCAAAAAACATAGCGGAAATGGCTGGTGTGAAACTCCCGAATGCTCCTTACAGGCATGAAATCCTTGCAACAGAAGCGTTGAAACCTGTATTGAAACCAATGATTATATCATTCAGGGATGGAATATATTTTTCCCAGCAGTCTACAGGCCAGATTGTTGGAGGGATACCAAATCCGAAAGAGCCACCTGGGATAAACACTTCTTCTTCATTCTGGTTCCTTGAAAAAATGGCTGAAACAATCACAAGATATGTTCCTTCATTCAAAAACCTGAATGTTATGCGCCAGTGGGCAGGGATGTATGATGTAACACCTGATGCTAGGCCAATAATCGGGAAAACAAAGATTGAAAACTTTTTTGTTGCCTGCGGATTCTCGGGTCATGGTTTCATGGTTGCGCCAATAACAGCAAAACTAATGTCAGAACTCATCATAGATGGTAAAAGCTCCATACCAATTGATAATTTAAGCATTGACAGATTTGAAAAAGGAGTAATCAGAAAAGAGGGGGCAGTTGTAGGATGAAGGATATTTTCGGGAAAGCATTAATGAATTACTATAATGGTGATAAAACAAAAATCAGACTCAGGAGGGATGATAATTATTTGGATGAAGAAGATTTAAGCACCTATTTTTCAGGTTATGATAACTTTCCAGAATATGAAAGACGGATATTAGAATATGCTGATGGAAAGATACTGGATATAGGATGTGGTGCAGGCAGGCATGCTTTGTTCTTGCAAAAGAGAGGATATCATGTGACTGGTATGGATTTTTCTCCATTGTCAACCAAGGTTTCAAAAATGAGGGGATTAAAAAATTGTGTGCTGACATCAGCATTCTCTTTGCCTTTTAAGAAAAATTCATTTGACACAGTTCTGCTTATGGGAAACAATTTTGGTATCTGCGGAAAAAGCACAGAAGAATTTCTGAGAAAAATGTATGATATCACCACAAAAAATGGAAAAATCCTTGCAGTATCCAGAAATCCTAAGGATACAAAAAAACCAGAGCACCTAAAATATCATGAACTTAACAGGAAAAGGAACAAACCTGTTGGTTTGGTTAATATAAGAATTGAATACAAAAACATGGTTGGTGAATGGTTTGAACTACTCCTGTTAGGTGTTGATGAACTGAAAATTTTATGTGAAAAAACAGGATGGGAAATTAAAAAAACAATAAAAGGTGAGAACGGAGTTTATTCTATGATGCTTGGTAAATAAGAAATATATCTATAAAACGAGCAAACATTTATATACTAACTAATACATATTGGATATTAGTTAATAAAGATTGGTGATTAATATGTCACAATTAGTGTTGCAGGAACAAAGGTTAGAGCATTCCCCTACATTAAACACAGTAATCATGGTAGAAAATACTTTAAGAAACATGGAGGAAAGTGTTATCTCTATTGCAGAGTTGAAACGAAAATTACCAAAACAGATCAATCACAATACTTTAAAGATAATACTTATGTATCTTGAGGAAAGTAATAAAATCGCGGTAACAATCAAAGGAATTACCTGGATTCATAATCCAAACCCAAGTCTTAGAAAAGCAATCTCAAGGGGTCTGGAATTATGAAAAAAATTAGGGTAATATTATCTGCTGAAGCTGAAGAGGTATATAAATTCTTGAATGCTGAAGCCCCTGTTTCGAAAAACGAGAAAATGATATTAAACGCAATCAACAAAAAAGTAGAACTTATCAAGCTCAATTTTCATTATGGAGATCCAATTGCAAAAAATAAAATTCCAAAAGAATATATCCAGAAATATGGTGTAACAAACCTGTTCAGAGTAGAGTTGCCAAAGTTTTGGAGAATGCTTTATACACTCACTGATGGTGAAAGTGAGATTGAAATCATTGCCTTTGTCCTTGATATAATTGATCATAAGAAATACAATAAGAAGTTTAGATACAAAACTAAATGAATATTTGCCCTATTTTTGCCAAGATAATAGCTCGCATTATGCTTTATTTCCCAACAAACACCGCATTCCCCAAGCCTTTAAAATATTTATCCATTTGAAAAATATCACTCACTAATCGTAACACTAAGTATTATCACATCCTCAACAGGCACATCATCCATGCCGTTTTCAGTATGGGTTTGTACAGATGCAATATCTCTTACAACATCCATTCCATCAATAACCTGAGCGAAAACCGCGTAGTTGCCATCCAGAAAATGTTGTGCCCCATCGCAAATATAAAACTGGAAGGTACCTCCAACCTTTGCGCCTGTGGATGCCATTGCTACCGCACCATCAACATGTGTGAGATCAGGATCATATTCAAAAGAGATTTGATCAGATGTTTTCTGCTGCATGTCAGGTGTGAATCCTCCTCCTTGGACCATAAAATCGTTTATCACCCTGTGAAATATTGTGCCATTATAGAAACCATCATTTGCATATTTTATGAAGTTTGCAGTTGTGATAGGCGCTTTGTCTTCATACAATCGTATTTTTATCGTTCCTTTGTTTGTTTCTATTGTTGCAGTCCTGTTATGTTTTTCTGTTTTTGTTTCAGGCTTTACTATGTATGCATAAACAGATATTGAAACAACTACGCAAATGATAACTGCGCATATTCCTATCTTTTTAATCTTCTGCGTCTTTCTCTCTTTCTCAATACTCCTTTTCTCCCTTTTCGTGATTTTTTCAGGCATAAAATGTAATATGAATATGGATATGTAAAATATTCGGTCAGGTAAACAATTAATACCTAAAACACATCTTCTTTTTTGATGTACATAGGCATAGATGACACAGACTCAGTGAAAGGCTGATGCACAACATACCTTGCAACAGAAATTATGAAGGAGTTCCAGGAATATGATGTAATAGGGTATCCGCGCCTTGTACGCCTCAACCCGAATATTCCATGGAAAACAAGGGGGAACGGCGCTGTATCCATAAGATTAGGGGAAGGTGTTGGCAAAAAGTTTTTAATTGGAGAAATAGGAAATGAAAAATATTATGGCTATTCAGGATTTAAAAGTAATGACAATATCAGCATGAATGATGCAGGGAAAAGGCTTGAGAAAATTATAGATAAGTACGCATTTTTTGATGACAGAAACACAAATCCTGCATTTGTTGTTATGGAAAAAAAACCAACCCAGGGACTTTACTGGGATGCTGTGAGAAAAATTGTGAATCTAAATGATGTAAAAAAAATTTTGAGGCAAAACAATGCAACTTATCACGGATATAAAAACAAAAGAGGTTTGATTGGTGCGACCTCTGCAATATCCTGGAGACCAAAGGATAAAACATACGAAATCATAGCATACAGGGAAAAGAAAAAAATCGGTTCTAAAAGAAAAATTAATGGAAAATCTGTTATAAAAATGGACAAAAAATTTAGTTTCACATTTAACAATTATGATTATGAAAACAAAAAAATTGTTATTGCACCATCTTCACCCTGCCCTGTACTTTTTGGGATTCGCGGAAATAAACCAGATTTAATTAAACCAATGGAAATAATAAAATCAGAAAAAATCAACAGATGGTTCATTTTTGAAACAAACCAGGGAACAGATGAGCACCTGCAAAAAAAGAAAATCGGAAACATAAACGCTTATGAGTCTGTGATTGCAAAAGGAAAAATTCTATCAAAACCAAAAACAATCCAGGGGGGTCATGTAATTTTTTCCATTTCTGAAAATAATCATCAAATTGACTGCGCTGCGTATGAGCCAACAAAAAATTTCAGAAACCTTATAAGGGAACTGGAGAAAAATGATTTTGTTACAGTTTTTGGTGGTGTGAGGAAAAAACCATTAACAATAAATATTGAAAAAATAAAAATAGAGTCTCTTGCAGATGTTTATGAGAAGATCATTCCTTCCTGCCCGAAATGTGGAAAAAAAATGAAATCAATCGGAAAAAATCAGGGTTACAGATGCAGAAAATGCGGAATTAAAACAAAAAAAATCCAGACAAAAAAAATTGAGAGAAAAATAAAAACCGGTTTCTATGAGGTTCCTGTTTGCGCAAGAAGACATTTGAGCAAGCCGCTGAAAAGGTTTTGATTATTCATAAGGCCTTTTTTTTCCGCAGATGTTACTGATCATGATAGTATTCATGATAATATGTTTTGATTACTCATAAGGCCTGAGTTTCCCTTGTTTTTTCTTCAGTTTTGAAACATTTGTAGGATACCTACCTGTGAGGCATCCGAGACATAATTCCTCTTTTGGTTTACCTATCGCAGATACAAGGTCTTCTATGCTTGGATATTTCAGTGAATCGGCTTTAATATGTTTTGCTATCTGTTCCTCATTTTTATGTCCTGCTATGAACTGATCGGGTGTTGCCATGTCAATCCCGTAATAGCAAGGCGATATAAATTTTGGCGTGCCTATTCTAACATGTACTTCCTTAGCGCCTGCTTTTTTTAGCAGCTCAACATTCCTTTTCATTGTCTCCCCTCTGACAATGGAATCATCCAGAAGTGCAACAGATTTCCCTTTTATCTGTCCTCTGATAGGATTAAGTTTCACCTGACTAACCTTTTTTCTCTCACCAGGCGGCCTTATAAACATCCTGCCGATGTATTCATTCTTGTACAATGCATCAATTGGCTGGATACCTGTTACCTGACCATATCCCTCGGCATATTTATAACCACTTTTTGCGACAGGGACAACAATATCTATTTTTTTATCCTCTTTCTTTCCCATAATCCTGCCAAGTCGGACCCTGACATCATAAACGCTGACATCATTAATCACCGAGTCAGGTCTTGAGAAGTAGGTCCATTCAAACATGCAGAATGCATTACCATCACCATCAATTAACTCCTTTTTTATTTTTCCTTTCCTGTTTACAATAAAGACTTCATCATATCTTACATCTGCAACATAGTTATAACCAAGGACATCCAATACTGATGTTTCAGATGCGAAGCAATAGCTTTTCCCGTTTTTACCATAAATTAGTGGCCTGATTTTTTTTCTTCCTGTGAAACAAACAAGTTTCACATCCCTGCCTTTCGCTATCAAAAGTATGACTGAATAGCCACCATCTGCTATTTTTCTAACATCCTTAACTGCATTGATTATGTATAAATCCTTTATCTCATCGGTCACTGTATATTTATTCAGATATTCAGCGAAAAGTTTCAGAAACGGTTCCAGGTCCCCTGCTGTTTTTATGTACCTTCCTTTTTTTTCCAACAGTTGTTTCATTTCATACTGGTTTGTGAACTGACCATTATGCACCGCTGCTATGAGGCATGGTGATTCAACATAGTATGGCTGAGCATTTAGTTTGATTTCCTCCTTTTCAAGTTCCCCTGATGTCGGGTACCGCGTCTGACCGATAGACACAGAACCTTTAAGATATTCTATTCTTTCCCCATCAAAAACCTCACTAACAAGACCTGCATCCTTATGTTCCCTGTATCTGCCATCAGAAACATCAAATGTCAGCATTCCGCAGGATTCCTCACCCCTGTGCTGAAGTGTCCTTAAAGCGTCAAACGCATAGAAG
>JAUWIS010000162.1 GCA_030605245.1 Methanobacteriota archaeon
CATCTAATGGTGTAATCTGCTCCCATTTCTTTCCATTCCAGAGCTCAACAAAACCACCATCCCAGTTTCTAGGTACGGCGGTTGTGCCTTCCCAGTCGCAGTAATGCCAGAAACTCATATTTGCAGATGAACCCATTAGATTTATAGGTCCTGTTACAAGCACGGCATCCTCATAAATTTGGTAATTACCAGCAAGGTTTGTACCCCAGCAGTTTAAACCAGAATAAGCATTTTTCAGGAATGTCGTATCAGGCGTTCCTAACTCCCAGTCATCTGCTGTTCCTGTAATAATTTCATGTGTCCAGCCACCCGCACCTGATTCCATATTATCAAAAAGGTAATAATCAAACACATCAACTGTTTTATTGTCCCAGTTATCTGGGATAACTGCAGGATCCTCATCCAATACTGGTTCAGCATATACACCTGTAAGGTAGTTTCCTCTTACATCTGGTTTCCATGAAAAACTCACCTGTTGATGCGCCCCTATTAGCAAAGATATTACTGTTGTCTCATTCACATTCACACCATTTACCTGATGATGAACAACTATGCCTGCTTCATCATTCTGACCAACATTTGTTATATTTGCCTTAACCGTTATTGTTTCTCCAGTTTCTACATATTTTGATACTTCAATATCTTTAACTGCAACATCATGATATGCAGGTGGTATATATGTAGGTGAAAGTGCGGGGTCACCAAGTACTGTCATCCCATATGACCAGCTTCTGTTTGCTTCAGCCCTAGCAGTGAACCAATCCTTAAAAGCCTCCCCTATTGTTTTGGTTGCAAGTGGGTTATAAAAGTAGTTTGTATCAGTCATCCCACCAGTTTTTGTTGAACCAACTGCTGCAAGACCATATGTGTTAGCAAAAATGTATGTGCTTGCAATACAGTTTGATTCAGTGTATCTTGCTGATGAGCAACAGAAAAGATTGTAAAACAAACAGTGCGGGTCAATTGCAGTTATGTCTGAATATGATACACTGCCACCGGTCCACTCCTCACCTATTTTGAAAGAATGCCCTGTCGCACCAGAATGCGCCATAAGATGTATCCATTCATAATCTTGAGTGAGTCGATCTTTATAGTCTGTAGCAACTGTTGTTGCTCCATCTTTTACGAGTGTCCTGTCAGAATACACTAAACCAACATTATTACTCTCACTATCTGCCCATGGAATCCAGTCATCATCTACATAAACCAATGCTTTATGCGGCATTGATATGCTTCCTATTCTGTAGAGATGGTTTTTGTCAAAATAGTTTTGGAGCAATGTAACCTCAGTACCTGCTGCTAACCCGGATGCCTTTAATCTCCCCACCATTATATCAGGTTCGCGAGTGCCTGTATGGTCATCATACACACCAGCCTGCATGGGTGATGTGGTTTGTGCATCCACCCAAGTTCCATCAAGATCCGTATAGAATGCATCTATCGGGAACGACGCGTATCCATACACCCCGTAATCATTTTCTATCTCAAACCATGCTGATGGTATATCACCAACCAGTAAAGCCCCTACCAGCCCACTTGCCAGTTCCCCCTGCAGATATGCTCTCACCTCCTCAGGACTGCCCCATGAACCCTGATATATCACTGCTGTATACGTTGTCCAGTTCTCCAAATCATTCGCGTACCGAAGCAGGCGTGATTCAAGACTGCTGTATATAGATGAAGTAACTAAAACATATATCTTGTTGGTAGTCTTTTCAGCAGCGCGCGCACCGGTGATAGGATAGACCTTTTGCACATTAAACGGCTCATAAGCAACTGGTTCATACCCTTTTGGCTCAGGCGCATCTGGAGGAGCTCTTGTTACTGGTATAGAATCATAATTTGTTTCTTTCATCTTTTCCACATCTATGAAGCAGTTAAATTCTTCATCTGTAATATCTAAAGTTTTTGGTTTTTCTTCTGTTAATAAATTTGCTGGTTCATTTTCTATTTCACTAAAACCTGTTCTACTCTCTTTTGTGTCAACAATATTTATTCCTACAAATAAGGTATTAATCATTATTCCAACAAACAATGCCAATATTACTTTCTTATTCATGTATTCCCCTTAAGACTTATTATGTTGCTCCTGATATAAATAATTAGCGTTCTTGCATTTTTGTCTTGCGGTTAAAGCAGTAGGGATACCTCAAAAGAGAAAAAATCTTGGAAATGTATTGAAAGGTGGGGCATAAAGTTTTTAATTTTTGTAAAATTTTTTTAAGAAAAAATTAAACATTACTGCTATAAATTAATCATCATTGTTCAAAAACAGACATCATTGCACAGAACCGTGCTACGCTGTACCAGAAAATATTTAAATAAGTAAAACTATGCACCCTCAACCTAAAGGTAAAAAAATAAGGATGATGTTGTATCGCTACCGGATACAACTGACGGATAACAGGTGAGGAAGGTGAATAAAAATATGAAAGGAAAAATATTTGCGATGTTCGCTGTGTTCGCTGTTGGAATAATGCTACTTGGAGGGATAGGTACAGCTGATGCTGCAACTATAGATAGAATCCAACTTGTCCAGTTTGGATATAGTAGTGTCGGTGTATCTGTATCTACTGACAAAGAGGAATACAGTGTAGTAGGACATGATGATGTTGAAATCACAGTTAACTCAAGGCTCCATGTATCTGGTGTAATGCAGAATGCAGATATATATACAGGAACACATACCCACTGCCGACAGGTAACACGAGTTGAGGGATGGGCATATTCCCGCTTGACAATCTGTGACGAAGAAGGAAACACAGTGTATTATAG
>JAUWIS010000094.1 GCA_030605245.1 Methanobacteriota archaeon
CTCCTTCGCCCCTATGTCTGTGTTCATAAAGTTCAGCAGTGCATCATTCATCCCTATCAGCCCTATTGTTGAGAAATGATTTTTCCAGTATTCACCAAAACCTTTCTTTATATCTGAAAGATAAAACTGGGAATACGGATGCAGCCCGCTACTTGTTAGCCCTTCTATTATCTCCCTTTTAGTCTCAAGACTTTCCTTTGCTAAAACCATCAGTCTGTCAAGATGTTCAAAAAACTCGTTTTCATCCCTTGATAAATAACCAATTCTTGGTAGGTTTATGGTAACAACACCTATGGATCCTGTCTTTGGGTTTGAACCGAACAAACCTCCACCTCTTTTCTTTAACTCCCTGTTGTCCAACCTCAGCCGGCAACACATACTCCGCGCGTCTTCCGGGCTCATATCAGAGTTAACAAAATTTGAGAAATAAGGGACACCATATTTCGCTGTCATTTCCCAGACAGGATTTAGACCCTCGTTTTCCCAGTCAAAGTCCTTTGTTATATTATATGTTGGAATTGGAAATGTAAAAGGCCGGCCTTTAGCGTCACCATCCTGCATTACCTCTGCAAAAGCCCTGTTAATCATATCCATTTCTTCTTTAAAATCAGCGTATGTGTCCTCCTTTACTTCACCGCCTATTATCACTGGCTCATTTTTTGAGTAATCAGGAACCGTTAAATCCATGGTAATATTCGTAAACGGGCTCTGGAACCCGACTCGCGTAGGCACATTCATGTTGTAAAGGAATTTCTGCATCTCCTGTTTAACATCCTTGTGACTTAGCCCATCATGTCGCACAAAAGGAGCGAGAAGTGTGTCAAAATTTGATAACGCCTGTGCTCCTGCTGCCTCACCCTGCAATGTGTACAGAAAGTTTACTACCTGCATTAATGCCACACCAAAATGTTTAGGGGGCTTACTTTCTATTTTTCCTTTCACACCTCTGAAACCGTTCAGGAGAATGTCCTTTAGGTCCCATCCAACACAATAGGCACCGAGTGTGCCTAAATCATGTATATGAAAATCCCCTTTAACATGCGTGTTTCCTATCTCAGGAGGATATATCTTACTAAGCCAGTAATGGGAAATAATGTTTTCTGTAGCATAGACATTAAGCCCCTGTAAGGAATAACTCATGTTGCTGTTCTCTTTCACCTTCCAATCCATCATTGATAAATAACCATCAACTGTATCTATGTCCTGAAGGAGACCGCCTACTTCCCTTAGATCCTTATGCTGCTTCCTGTACAAAATATATGCTTTTCCAGTCCTTGCATGTCCTCCCTCAATTAATATCTTTTCCACAGCATCCTGTACCTGTTCAACTGTTGGGAATTCTCCTTTGGGAACATGTTTTTCAATGTATTCTACTACCTTATCAGTTATACTTTCAGCTGTTTTCCTGTCTTTACCACCACCAGCCTGAGCAGCCTTCCACACAGCATTCGTTATTTTTATCGGATTAAAATCCGCAAGCTTTCCATCCCTTTTTCTTATTTTTCTTATCATTCCATCATCCTCCTTTTATCCATTAGCAATCTTCTCAGTTCATTTTCAAATGAGGTGACATCAGCAAAAGACCTATACACAGATGCAAATCTTATGTATGCAACCTCATCCAATTTTTTAAGTGAATCTATAACGATCTCTCCGATATCCGAACTTTTTACTTCCCTTCCACCAATCTGTTTTATTTTTTCATCTATATCATTAATCATTTGTTCTATCTTTTCAAATTCAACAGGTCTTTTCTCCAATGCCTTCATTATTCCATTTTTCAGTTTATTTTTATCAAATTTTTCCCTTCTCCCCTCCTTTTTAATCACATACACAGGTGTTGTTTCCATGTACTCATAGGTTGTAAACCTTTTCCCGCATTTCACACACTCCCTTCTTCTGCGTATTGCATATTCTCCAGACTCACGCGTATCTACAGCCCTTGTTTTTGGATTATTACAGTATGGACATCTCATTTTACCACCCACAGTATATTGTATTCCTAAATTCTAAATATACGCTATACGGTATAGTTCTTGTTCTTTTTAAAACTTTTCATGGTTTAAGTTTATAATCTATTAAGTAGATTGGGGGAAAATGAAGGGGAGTTACATATTAATTGCAGGGTTGAACAAAAATACAAGGATAAAGATTGGAAAACTGGGATTAATAGGTTTTAGTTCGGGATATTATGCCTATGTAGGCTCAGGGTTGAATAGTTTAGAAAATAGGATAAAGAGGCATTTAAGAAAAAATAAAAAAATTTACTGGCATATAGATTATCTGCTGAAAAAAGCAGTTATCAAAGAGGTCTTTTATAAAAATACTTTAAAGAAAGAAGAATGCAAACTTGCCAAAGAACTGGAAAAACATTTCAGATCAATAAAAGATTTTGGCTGCTCTGACTGCAAATGCAGAAGCCATCTTTTCTATGATAAAAGCAGGCAAAGGTTAAGGAACAAAATTATAAAAATGAGGATGAATAAATATAAATCAAAAGATTAATTTACCTGCTATGTCATTATCGCTTTTGGGTGTTTGAATGGATGAACCTGATTTAGAGTTAGAAAGGATAAGGCAGAAAAAGATGCAGGAGCTTATGGGAAAGATACCTGGCGAAGAAAAAGCAGAATGGCCAAATGAACCAATATCTGTAACAGATGGAACGTTCCAGGAAACAGTACAAAAATATCCTTTAGTGGTTATTGACTGCTGGGCTCCATGGTGTGGTCCATGCAGGATGGTTGCACCTGTTATTGAGGAAATGGCAAGGGATTATACAGGTAAAATTGTTTTTGGAAAGCTGAATGTTGATGAGGCGAGAGGAACAGCAATAAAGTATAGGATTATGAGTATTCCAACCCTGCTGATATTCAAGAACGGGAAACTTGCTGATCAGTCAGTAGGTGCGATGCCAAGGCAAATGTTAGAACCAAGGATTACAAAATATCTGTAAAAAGGGGGAAAGTATGGAAGAGTGCAAAATTTGTGAAAAAATGGCGAGGATATAAACTTGTTCTCTGCTAATCATAAAGAACTTGGTTCCATCACGGTTTGTGATGAGTGCTGGAGAAACCTCTATGAAAAAAATAGGATGATTTGCGGTGCTTCAGGCGGTAGTGGTAGTTGCCCAACCTGTGGAACATAGGTAAAATACAACAGGGCAGCAAACGGAATGGGAATAACATGGACTTATTAAAAATATTTGAACTTAAAAAATGGAAACCTGATTTGGAACATAACCCTCCTGATAAAAGGGAATGGCCTGATCATGTTGTAGCATTGAACAGCAGTAAATTTGATGATTTCGTAAACAGATACCCCTTATCTGTTGTGGATTTCTGGGCTGAATGGTGTGTGCCATGTAAAATGATTACACCAAGGATCAGGAAGTTATCAAAGGAGTATATAGGCAGGGTGGCATTTGGGAAAATAGACATAGGAAAAAATGAGGATATAGCAAAAAGGTATCATATAATGGGCATACCACACCTACGTTTTTTCAGCTATGGCAAAAAGGTTACAGGTATGACAGGCGTCAGGCCTATTGGTGTGATACAAAACAGGATAGAGGACACACTGAGGAGGTTTAATCGTGGTTAAACATTGTAAAATTAGAGGAATGATAAAATGAAAATAACAATCGTGTATGATAATGAGACAACAAAACCTGATTTGAAATCTGACTGGGGATTTTCATGTTTCATTGAAAACAAAAAAAATATTTTATTTGATACAGGAGCAAATGATGATATTCTTTTGTCAAACATGGAGGTATTGGGAATTGAGCCAAAAAACATTGACATTGTTTTCTTGTCACACAATCACTGGGACCATGTAGGTGGTTTAGATTCTCTTTTATCAATGAATCCAAAAATTAAGGTGTATAAGCCTGATTTTTCATTAAAACCAAAAGAATTCCTTCCCGGTTTTATGACAACAGGCATTTTATCAGGCATAGAGCAATCCTTAATGATAAAAACAGGAAAAGGTTTAGTGGTGATAGGAGGATGCTCGCATCCTGGTCTGGAAAATATTCTTGATGTTGCCAGAAAGTTTGGTGAAATCCATGCTGTAATCGGAGGTTTTCATGGTTTTGATAAATTTGATGCATTAAAAGATATTAATTTAGTGATACCATGTCATTGCACACAATATAAAAAGGAAATTTGTGAACTCTATCCAGAAAACTGTTCTAGCTGTGGTGCTGGTAAAATAGTTGAAATCTGAAGGGGGGGAATAAAGTTTAATATCACAAAAGGGTTATGAAATCTAA
>JAUWIS010000069.1 GCA_030605245.1 Methanobacteriota archaeon
AATGAATAACTGGGTGTGCAGGCAAGAGCGGTTGTTCCAAAATCCTTCATAATTTGAATCTGTCTTTTTGTGTTCCCGGAACTTGTTGGTAAAACAAGCGCACCTATTTTCTGAGCGCCTCTTTCAAACCCATGTGCACCTGTGAACAAACCATAGCCATAGGCATTTTGCATAACATCGTTTTTCCTGAGACCATTTGCATAAAGGCATCTTGCCATAACCTCAGACCAGAGGTTTAAATCATTTTTTGTATAAGGTCCAACAACTGGTTTGCCTGTTGTTCCGGATGATGCATGAATTTCAACAATCTCATTCATAGGAACGCAAACCAAACCGAAAGGATAGTATTTTCTTAAATCATCCTTTGTTAGAAAAGGGATTTTTTCAATATCCCTCAAAGTTTTTATGTCATCAGGCTTAACATTTGCTTTTTTCAGTCGCGCCCTGTAAAACCTGTTTCGGTCATAAACATATTTCACTGTTTTTTTCAGTCTTCTCAGTTGAAGATTTTTTAAATCATTCATTTTCATCGTTTCGACTTTTTTGTTCCAGTACTTCATAGTTGATGTAAACACCTATGTTAAAATATAATTTTCTATAAGGATTAGAAAACTATAAATTGAAACAACCCATTCCATCATCACGATGGTGATTAAATGATTCTTGGAATGAGTCCCTTTGTGTTTGCTGCATGGCTTGGATGCATACTCGCAACAGTATTATGTGTTGTTTACGGTGTTTATACTGAGTACCTAAAAGAAAGAAAGAAAAAAGAGAAGGAGGAAGAATAATGGAAGCTACATCATTCATAATTTTCATGGCATTGTTCGCTGCTGTGTACATAATCCTGGGATACATTGGATACAGGAAAACCAAGACAGCAGAGGACTACTTTGTAGCAGGCAGAAAGATGGGTGGGCTTGTGATAGCATTTTCCTATGGTGCAACATTCATATCAGCGGTTGCGCTCATAGGGTTCTCAGGCATAGCATCCATATACGGTTATTCTATTCTATGGCTTGCATTCCTCAACATATTTGTTGGCATATTTATTGCATTTGTTTTTTATGGTTTCAGAACAAGAAAAATGGGTTTATCCTTAAATGCTTTAACAATGCCTGAGCTGATTGGGAAAAGATTTAACTCAACAAAACTTCAAGGAGTATCGGCAGGCATAATCGCAGTGTTTATGATAGCATATACAGCAGCAGTGTTTCTTGCAATAGCAACACTCGTTCAGGTATCATTCGGCATACCGTATGAGACATGCATAATAATATTCACAGTTGTTGTAGGTGCATATATTATAGTCGGAGGCTTGTATGCGGTCATGTGGACTCACACCCTGCAGGGTGTATTAATGGTAGTAGGAATGATTATCCTGACAGTATGGATTTACACCATGCTTGGAGGAGTAGGAGCAGCACATGAGGCAGCAGCAGCATTGACATCTGCTGATTTAAAAGGTATAGGAAGTCCTGCAGCAGACATGGCACCAAACGGTTTAACATCACTTCCACCATTTCTCTCAAAACCATTCATGATGCTTTTAACACTGATTTTTGGTGTGGGCATAGGTGTACTCGCGCAACCACAGCTTGTTGTGCGTTATCTTACTGCAAAGGATGAGAGGGCATTGAGGCTTGCAATACCATACGGTGCAATATTCATATTACTTATGACATTCACTGCATTCTGCATAGGGCCATTATGCAATGTTTTCATGGTAGAGAAAGGGTTGATGTATCCCGGAAGCCCGGACAAGGTGCTGCCAATGGTAGTGAGTGAGTTGTTCCCACCATGGTTTGTATTCCTGTTCATTTTTGCGATACTTGCAGCAGCGATGTCAACAGCATCCGGTTTGTTTCATACAGCAGGATCCTGTGTCGGCAGGGACATATATGATAAGGCGATAAAGAAAGGGGTTTCAGGTGAAAAATCTGTGAAGGTCACAAGATACGCAACAGTAGGCATTGTGATTGCAACACTCATACTTTCACTTAGACCACCAGATGTTGTGGCATTCATGTGCGCATTCTTCTTCGGACTTATGGGCGGGACATTCCTTGCAGTGTACACATTAACGCTTTACTGGAAGAAAATCAGCAGGGCTGGTGCCTGGGCTGGAATATTAGGAGGATTTTTATTCACTATTTCGTGGTATGTACTTGTTTACTTCAAAACAGCACCAAGCATAATAGGATCCTCAATGGTTTCATCATACAAAATAAACATGCTTGACCCATTATTCATAGCCATACCATTGTCATTCATACTTACATATACGGTGAGCAAAGTGTTTAAACAAGATTCTGAGGAAAAAAGGATTACAGAGAAGGCGTTTGAGAACATAGGATAAAAGGTGTCAGAAAAGGGAGTATCTAAAAAATAAAAACAATTATAACATTTCAATCTATTTCATGTTTTGTGATTCTATGCTTGATAAAACAATTGGGGACATACTTGATGAGACATCTGGGAAGTATCCTGATAAGGATGCGCTTGTTTATGTTGATAGAGGGTTGAGGTATTCATATAAGGATTTCAGGGACAGATGCAACAGTCTTGCGAAAGGACTCATGGCTCTTGGTGTCAAAAAGGGTGAGCATGTAGCGGTATGGGCATACAATGTTCCTGAATGGGTAATCCTTCAGTTTGCAACCGCAAAAATAGGGGCGGTTCTTGTCACTGTTAACACATTGTACAAGGCGAGAGAGCTTGAATACCTGCTTAAACAATCAGATGCTACAACACTGTTTCTTGTGAAAGGTTTCAAGGATGTTGACTATACTGAAACGGTTTACAATGTTGCTCCTGAACTAAAAAAATCTGAGCCCGGGAAACTGAAAACAGAAAAATTACCATTTTTGAAAAACATTGTTTTTATCGGTGACGAAAAAAAGAATGGGATGTTTTCTTTTAACGAAATAATCGGGATGGGAAAAAATGTTTCTGATGAAATGCTTGCTGAGCGTCAGAAATCATTGGATTGTCATGATGTAATAAACATGCAGTACACCTCTGGAACAACAGGTTTCCCAAAAGGGGTTATGCTCACGCATCATAACATTGTTAACAACGCATACCTTGTTGGAAAACATATGAACTTTTCTGAGAAGGACAGGTTATGCATTCCTGTACCATTTTTCCATTGTTTCGGATGTGTTCTGTCAACCCTGACCTGTGTTGTTTATGGTGGCACAATGGTTCCAGTAGAAATCTTTAGACCTGAGAAGGTTTTGCAGGCTGTCCAGAAAGAGAAATGTACTGCTTTGCATGGTGTTCCTACAATGTTCATTGCGGAACTATCGCATCCAGATTTTGAGAAATATGATTTAACAAGTCTTAGAACAGGCATTATGGCAGGGGCAACCTGCCCAATTGAGGTAATGAAAGAGGTTATAAACAAGATGCATATGAATGAAATCACAATATGCTATGGTCTTACAGAGGCTTCGCCTGTTATAACGCAGACAAAACCCGATGATAATCTTGAGAGAAGGGTTGAAACCGTTGGCTGTCCCCATCCAGATTTAGAGGTCAAAATTTTTGACCCTGAAACCGGGAAAGCATCGCCTCCTGACACACCAGGCGAACTATGTGTGAAAGGATACTGCATTATGAAAGGATACTACAAAATGCCTGAGGAAACAAAAAAATCTATTGTTGATGGATGGCTTCATTCAAAGGACCTGGCGTCAATGGATAGGGATGGTTACTGCAAAATACTTGGAAGGGTTGATGACATGATAATAAGGGGTGGTGAAAATGTTTACCCAAGAGAAGTGGAGGAGTTTATTTACACAAACCAAAAAATAAAGGATGTAACCGTGATTGGTGTCCCATCTGGTAAATATGGTGAAGAGGTCATGGCTTATGTAATACTAAAAGAGAACATGAATGCTTCTGAGGAAGAAATCAGAAACTTCTGCAAAAACGGCATGTCACGATACAAGGCACCAAAATATGTCAGATTTGTTAAAGAGTTTCCTATGACCGCATCAGGGAAAATACAGAAATACAAACTCAGGGAAATGGCGAAAAAGGAACTGGGATTAGGGTAAAATGGCTGTATAATTTCTATTAGTATAATTTTAATTAGGAAATGTGCATGATTACCCGACATTACTCAATTTGCATGGTATTATCTGACACGATATAGTTATCTTTAAATATTCTGAAAGCACTCTATTTTTTGGGTGATAAATGTGGGTGTTTGTTCAAAATGTGGTGCGTCCCTTGTTGAGGGGGCATTGTTTTGTGAGAAATGTGGTGCAAAAATTGGGGCTGCAACACCAGCGTATAAACCAGCAGCAGCGCCAAGGTATAAACCAGCATGGAAAAAACCAAGCATTAAATTTGGTGGTTTTAAACCGGGAAAAATGATGACTGTGAGCATTGCTCTGGTCATAGCAATAATTGTGCTTGCAGGCGGGTTGGTTGCTGTTGTAACACCATTGATGACAGAGCCGAAAATTACTCAGACAACAACTGTTGCTGAGTATGTTATGGGCTGCGCGTACAAAAACTATGCAGATAAAGACCTTGGGTTCTATGTTGCGAAAACCATGATTCAGAATAAAGGCAGTGTCCCTATAACGGATTACAAAATTTCATATAAAATAGAGCAGTACACAACAGACTGGTGTCCAGTACATCAATATAAGGAGATAATGCCTGGTCAAACAGTTGTTGATTACTACTACCCGTCATTACTTGCAACAGTCCTGGACATGACAACAGAGACTACTGTACCATTAGAGGTGAAATGGAGTTACAAGAGTTTATTCGGAAAAACCTATTCTGATACTACCAGCTACAGCCTGAAAATCCTGGGCAGAAACGAATTTGTTCATTCGAGTATGCCTGATTCTGAGATGCTTGGTCCGTCTGACTGGTTCAGCAACAGGGAGCTACTGGTGTGTTTTGTAACAAAGAATGAGCCTGTATTGGATAGTTTTGCTGACAACTGCACAGGAGGGCTTGAGACAGCAACTACTGATAATGATGCATTGCAGGCGTTTGTAAATGCATTTTATGCATTAAGGAATCATGATGCAGATAGTGATGGGAACGGTACCAAGTACAATCAGGTGGGGAGTTCAGACTGGTCTCCTCATTTTACCCAGGACATCAAGTACCCGAAGGATGTTATAAACCAAGACGCTGGAACATGTATTGAGTTATCAATATGCTTGGCTGCAATAATGG
>JAUWIS010000058.1 GCA_030605245.1 Methanobacteriota archaeon
CAAACTGAACTATGATGGTTGTAGTCACTGCTACACCTGTTGCGGTATCAGCGGGTGTTGTGCTGGTTACTTGTGGTAAAATAGTATCTGCTTCATTTACTGTTAGGGTTGTTGAGGCTGTATCCCCCCAATTATTTGATGAATCTTTTCCTCTGACCCAAATAGTATATGGTCCTGCAATCCAACCCGCAGTATCGATGGTTGCCGTTACACCCTCTGCTGCTGAGTTGAAATTACCATCAGATGCACTCATACCTGTACCAGAACCAGCAGTTGCTGCACTCGCCCCTTCTGACCATTCCGCAGCGGCTATATTTGAATTACCTGTTGTGGAATCATCAACATTCGCTGTTAATGTAGATGTTTGACCTGCGGTTACTGTTGCAGGGTCAACAGCAACACCTGATACAGTTGGACCTGCAGTATCAGGTTCTGCTTCTGTTGTAAATGTGTAATCAGTAGATGTTTCAATATTACCTGCAGTGTCAGTTGATTTAACTCTGTAATGGTATAATATGGATGGTGCTAGCCCAGTTAATTGAATGCTGTGGCTTGTAACCATGGCGGCATCTGATTTTGTGTAGTCGTATGGTATGATTGTACCGTATTCAACCAATGAGTCTGAATTTTCATCTGTTGTCCAGGTGATTGTTGCGGTTGTATCAGTAATTAATGAAGATTGGACACTGCTTATTGCTGGTGCTGCTGTGTCAATAACAACGTTTGGTGTTGCATCCATACTTGCTGTTCCGGTAGAGTTTAAATGTCCTGTAACTGTCCATGTTCCATCATCACCATTTTGAACAGTATAACTTCCAGTGTATTTTCCCTTGTTTGCACCAGTACCCTCAGTCATTGATACCCATTTTGCAATAGAGCCAACATCAAAGGTTGCGGTTAACCCTTGGGTACCATTTAATGTAACTGTCAAAACACTCCCCGCTTTTAATATTCCTGTTGCATCATGTGTCACTGAGTTGATTGTTGGAACAGTGGTAGGCGTTGCACCTGCATCATTTACAGTCTTATTTTCATTCCCGCTGGTATCAACCGCAGTTACAGCAAAATAATATGTTATTCCATCGGTAAGTTCGGTTACCTGATATGTAGTAGTGGATGGGTTTGTTATTGGACTGTTTACCGGTGTCATACCGGTTACATCTAATATTGTTGTGGTATCCTGATAAATGTTGTAGTGGGCAAAATCAAAATTTGTGTTTGCATTCCATGCAAGGTTTACTGCGCCGCCTGTTCCTGCGTCAGTTGCAGTTAATCCTGTGATTGCCACTGGAGGGGTTATATCGATCTCGATCGTAGGTAATTCATCACCCTTTTCTAAAGAATATATTTCTCTAAGAAAAGACTTGTCTATATTAGAGGGGTAATAAGACATGCATGCAGTTGCTGATGCAACATAGAATCCTGATATAAGGAAGAAAAAAGATAAGATGAGGGTTACCAGAATCTTGGTGGAAATTCTCTGTTTTCTCGTTCCCATATACATTTTTCGTCCCTCTTGTATCTTGTATTTACAATTTAATCTAGTACACTTTTGATATTGTATTATCAATACTTAAATATTTCTGCATTAATGTCTAATTTGATACACTTTTGCTGGTTTTTTTATGCTTTTCATCTTTTTGTTTACATAATTCCTATAATCCTCAAAAATAGCACCAGAAATTTTATTAGCAACTAACATAATTCATTTTTTATGGAAATCCCAAGCAGTATGCATGATGTGATATTTTTCTTGATAGTATTCGCCCTTATTATTGTTTTACTGATTGTGATAGCAGAGTTGAAAAGAAGCCTTGATAAAAAAAAGTTTCGGGAGATAGAGGTTAGAAGAAAACAGGTGCTGCAGAAAAAAATGGATGTTTTGAGGAAAAAACAGGAGGAGTTAAAAAGGAAAAGGGATGAGAAAGAGCAGGAAAGGGCAAGAAAATTTGAGGAAGAACAGATCATTGCTGAGAAAGAAGTCGAAAAAGGTACAGAGGAACAAAAAAGACTTGATATTTATGCCCGTGTGTTATCTGAAGCATACTTAACCCTTAAACCTGTTTTAACAAAAGATGCCCTTTATTCTATAACAAAAAAATATGTTGAGAGACAAAAGATTCCGGTGAATGTTTCAGAAGATAATCTTGTTTTAGGGGGGGATGTTGATGAAAAAAGTATTCAGTTATTCATTATAGGTTTAATCAACGAGTATGACGAAAACCTTGGTGAGCCAATAGGAAATCTATGCAGGGTTGAAATAGAAAAAATGTTGGAAGGAAAAGACCTTGATTCATTTCTTGAAAAAATCAAAATACTTCCAGCAAAAGGCATAGGTTATCTTGTAGAGGAAGAGGATCCAATGAGGAGTTACAATTTGTTTAAAAAATATATTTCTATAACTGATTGTTTATGTATAACAAGAAGGGACCCTGAGAAAATTAGGAGAATGTACGGCAAAAATTTCAGCATTATATGGCTTACAAACGTGAAGGCAAAAGGCACAATGGACCCAACAGATTTAGAGAGGCTGATGCAGTCCATAGAAAAATTCCTTGATGAAGGAAAGGTTTTGATTATAGATGCCATTGAATACCTTATTGTCCAGAACAACTACAAAACAATACTGAAGTTCATACAATCCCTGAACAGCACGATTGTGATGAAGAAATCAATGATGGTTATACCTGTGAACCCATCAGCGCTTGACACACGTGAACTTGCATTGCTTGAAAGGGAAATGAATGTGCTGAAGTAGTAGCTTCGGAATTGCTAACGCAATTCCTCACTCCTGCAAATTACCGTCGTAATTTGCAGAAGCCATGGATTAGGGGAAAACAGAAAATAGCCAAGGCTGCTACTGCTCTAATTTCTTAACAATCACTGTGTCTTTCTCAAGTACAAATACCAGGTAATCTTCTTCTCCTGCTTTAAGAAACTCACATACTTTCTTTGGCAGTGTAGCCTTTCTGTCCTTATATATCTGGGATATTCCAATAACTTTGCTCATAGTTACAGATAAAACAAAATTTACATAATAAGTTTTAAATACTTCGTAACAAATTATACTATATGCCAATTGTAACAAAACAGAAAAAATAACAGAAATTAATTGGTGATTGGCATTAAAGGAGGAAAAGAAAATGATAGGAATAAAAAAGTTGTTGACAGCAATATTGGTTTTAGCAATGCTAACCACAGTTTTTTTGGTGGGAATGCCAGGTGTGAGAGCAGATGAAAACTACGACCATACATATACGGATCCCTCAGGGGATGTATATATTTTGCCTAGTATGGTAGGAGTTAGCGGACATGAAGAAATCGACACCATAGAAATAAGCTCACTAAGAAGTGGGGATAATATAATTCTTAAAATGAAGGTGGTAGGAACCATTGTAGATAATGGTAGCGGTAGTGGGATAATATATGGTTTTTCTTTAGATGCAAATAGTGATGGTGAAAGTGACTATCTTGTAGACTACCGTAACAAGTGCTGCGAACTACATTCTGAAGAAACAGGGCTTGTTGAAGATATATCCAGTGCCGCATCAGGGAGTGGTACAAATACGCTCACAATTGTAGTTCCGTTGAGCCTTCTTAACAACCCATCTGCACTAGATATTCTTGAAAGCTGGGCTAATGACGTAAGAGGGGATGTTTACTATAGAGACCGTTATACAGGAGAAACCACAGGCGATGGAGAAAATGGTGGCGGAGAAGACGGAACAGACGGAGAAGACGGAGCAGTAGACGGTGAAGAGACAGAAGAGAAGGAAGATAAAGGATTCATACCAGGATTTGAGACAGCATTCCTGTTAGCAGCGGTTGGTGTCAGTGTAGTGTTGCTGAGAAGAAAACAATATATTGGAGGGAGAAGAACATGAAAAAAATAATAGGCGTATTGATTATGTGTTTGATGGTAGGCATGATATTTTTAGTGCCAGGTGTGAGGGCAGATGAGAACTATGACCATACATATACGGATAAACAAGGTGACGTATATTCTGGGGAAGAAGGGCAAATAGTTAGTGGACATGAAGAAATTGACATCATAGAAATAAGCTCACTGAAAAGTGGAGATAACATTATTCTTAAAATGAAGGTTGTAGGAACCATTGTGGACAATGGTAGCCTAATAGCAGGAGTAATGGGTCCTTGGGGTATATGGTATAGTTTTAATCTAGATACAAACGGTGATGGCGTAAGTGACTACGGTGTAAGCTACTGCAACAAGTACTGCTATATAAATAAAAAAGGAGAAGAGTTTAATGAAGATATATCAGATGCAGCATCTGGGAGTGGTACAAATACGCTCACAGTCGTAGTTCCATTGAGTCTTCTTAACAACACAACTACATTAGATTTTGAAACTTGGAATGCAGCAGTCGCACTTGATGCAAGGGGAATGGAAACAGGTGGTGTTATGGCCTATTATTCTGATAGCATAGGTATCGCAGATGCGGGTGGCGGAGAAGACGGAGCAGATGGAGAAGGAGGAGCAGATGAGGAGTCAGAAAAGAAGGAAGAAAAAGGCTTCATACCAGGATTTGAGACAGCATTCCTGTTAGCCGCGGTTGGTGTCAGCATCGTATTAATAAAAAAGAAATATTGGTAACATCTATTTGGAGGAGAAGAATATGAAAAAAGTATTGGGAATATTGGTTGTGTGTTTGATGCTGGGCATGGTGTTTGTTGGTGGAATAAGTTTTAGGAGCAGCGGAGATGCTAATATAAGATATGATAATAAACTGAAATCATCAGATCGTCTTGGGGTAGAAATACCAATATGTACAAACATATCTACCCAATGGGCACCAGATATCTATGACGATAAAATTGTATGGACGGATTCAAGAGACGAACAGAGTATTTATATTTACGATTTGTCTACAAACACTGAGACATATATAGCGAATGGTACTCTTGGAATTTGTGGACCGCCAGCAATTTACGATGATAAAATTGTATGGGGTGATGATAGCTCTCTCCCAGGTCGCGATATTTACGTGTATGACCTGTCAACAGAGATGACAACACAAATAACAGCACCACCATATGGAGAGGAAGGATCAAGTTACAGTGTCCCAATAGATATTTATGGAGACAAAATCATCTACGTGGACATTGAGGGGGACTGTATCTACATGTATAATTTAGCAAATGATACAGGAAGCTACGTGGTAAATTGTAGTTATTCAACCATAATAGCAATTTATGAAGATAAGATTGTATATCCCGGTTTTAGAAGTGGAAACTGTAATATTTACTTGTATAATTTATCAACACAAAATGAGATACAAATAACAACTGACTCATCACTACGAGTATACTCAACAATCTATGAAGATAAGATTGTGTGGATAGATTTTAGGAACGACCCTGATGGGGGATACACAGGTGATGGTACAGACAACCCAGATATCTATATGTATAATTTGAGCAGCAACATAGAAACACCGATATGCACAAACATCTCCAGTCTGATGCGGTTCGAAGAACTGGCATTTATTGCCCCATCAATATATGGTGATAAAATCGTATGGGGAGACAACAGAAATGGGAACTACGATATCTATATGTATAATTTATCAAGTCAAACAGAATCTGTTATATGTTCTAATCCGTCAGATCAATTTGCTCCAAAGATATATGACAACAAAATAGTCTGGGTAGATAACAGGAGTGGAAACTGGGATATTTACCTGTATGATTTAAAAGGTGGTGCAGTAAACCAGCCACCTATTGCTTTTATTGATTCCATCACACCAAATCCTGCAGTGCAAGGGCAGAGTGTATCATTCACAGGACATGGAACAGACCCTGATGGCGATGTTGTTGCATACAACTGGCGTTCAAG
>JAUWIS010000020.1 GCA_030605245.1 Methanobacteriota archaeon
GAAGATAAAACCTGACCTGCGCCATTAACCCTGTGAAACAGGCAAAAGAAAAACACATAATCAGTTTGTAAACAAAGCTTGTTTCAGTCCTCCATCTAAAAAAATTGTACATCCTGTTTTTGTATCCATCTATAAATACATTCATTTTCCTCACCTTTTAGGGAGATGTAATTGATGCGTGGATATATAATATTATCTCTGCAAATGCTGTCAAATATCTCTTTTCTCAAGGAAGTAATATGCCAGTATCAATGGTATTATAGTCCATAAAAGCTGGACAAAGATGAGGGAACCCAGATTAATAAAACCGGGAGGTGTTATTTTAACCCCGAATGCTTCTTGTATATTGAATGCCAGCATTACTGAGGTCTGATACATGTCGCTTGGGCTTAAGAATATGCTTCTCCACATCCAACCAGGGATAGCCCCGGACATCAGATCCTCCAAGGTTCTCCCAGTTGCATAGTAGATGCCCATGATTACCATACCATATAGCATACTCCAAAAGAATATCACAATTCCTGCACCAAGGGAGGCTACACGCTTTTTGAAGGCAGCAGAAAAACAAATCGACAAACTCAGGTAGAGAAAGCCAAGAAGTATGGTAAGCCCCATGAATGCCAAATAACTACCAACCTGTCTGGTGCCTGCCGTAGCAGCAATTAGCACACCTCCAACTCCAAACCCTATCATGGTTGAAACTACTATCACCATTCCCAATCCAAAGAACTTGCCGAGCAGAACCTCTACCCTTCTAACAGGGTAGGAGAGAACAACGGAAAGAGAGCCGCTTTCAGCTTCACCGGATATTGTTGCGTAGCCAAGCATGATAGCAATAAGTGGAATAAGTACGCAGGAGATGCTCAAAAGGGTAGTAACGGTTTCCTCCATCCCACCGAGTGTTCCTCCACCACCGAGAACAGAGGCAGCGAGAGTTAATATAACAAGGATTATTGTCAGCGCTATTATCCATCTGTTTCTGATATTGTCCATAAACTCTTTCTTTGCAACAGAGTAGATGGATTTAGGATTTATCTTCATCATTTTCACCACCTTCATCCTTGGATATCAACTTCACAAACGCTTCTTCTAGAGATGGCTCCACAGTTTTAAAGTCCTTTATGTCCAGCCCCTTCTCCTTTAGCACTGTGATGACTTGCACTCGGACTGCAGGTGCGCAACTTACGAGAAGCCTATCGCCTTCCGCCTCTGCCCCCATAACTCCTTTGATGTCGAGGATGCCTTCCGGTACTTCTCCAGCCAGCCCCGGAATGTATATCTCAAGGCGCGGTTTGATATGTAAACGTGTGCTCAAATTGGACACTGTGTCCTCCACCAGAAGCCTGCCTTTATCAATTATTGCAACCCTGTCACATAGATTCTGGACTTCTGAGAGAATATGGGAAGAGAATATTATTGTTGCGCCCTGCCCACTCAATCTCTTGATCTTATCCCTAATAACCTTCACCCATCGTGCATCCAAACCTGCCATTGGTTCATCCAAAATGTATATTGAAGGTTTTCCAATCATTGCCTGAGCAACCCCCAGTAACTGAACCATGCCTCTGGAGAATGTTCCTACTTTCCTATGCAATGCATCTTCAAGGCCCACTTCCTTTATTAATGATTCAGCAACAGATTTATCCGCACCTTTTAATTCACAGAAGAAATGAAGTGTCTGCAAGGGCGTGAGGTTATCATAGAACGCAACCCGCTCAGGAAGATACCCTATCTCTCTGCGAATCTGGACTGAATCATTGCTAACCCTTTTTCCATTAACAAGCACCTCCCCCTCAGAAGGATGGGTAAGCCCCATTACCATCTTAATGGCTGTTGTTTTTCCAGCTCCATTTGGTCCTAAAAACCCGAAAATCTCTCCTCTACGCACTTTCATGTTCAGAGTTTCAACTGCTGTCACATCTTTAAATCTTTTTGACAAATTACGTGTTTCGATGATGGTAGACTCTTTCGACATCTTTGATACATCTTGCTTAATCATGTTCTCTCAACACCTCTTCTTTTCATTACATCATGCGCAGCCTTAACAATATTCTCAGATGTTAAGCCATATTTTTCCATGAGTTCCTCAGAGTTTCCTGATTCACCAAAAATATCAGGTATCCCTATCCTTTTCATCGGAACAGGAATATTTTCTGAAAGAACAGATGAGACTGTGCTTCCAAGGCCACCTATAATATTATGCTCCTCAGCTGTAACTACTGCACCTGTTTCCTTCGCATATTTTATTACTGTTTTTTTATCAACAGGTTTTATCGTTGACATATTTATAACAGTTGCATCAATTTTTTCCTTTTCAAGCTCATCAGCAGCCAGTAAACATTGTGAAGCCATGATTCCGGTTCCAATCAATGTTATATCCTTTCCTTTTTTCATAACTGTTGCCTTTCCAATCTTGAAAGGAGTCTTTTCTTTTGTGATTGTTGGAACCTCAGACCTGCCCAATCTAATATATGTTGGTCCGTTGTAATCAACTGCAGATTTCACTGCCTTTTTTGTTTCAAGTGCATCACAGGGAACAATCACTGTCATGTTTGGTAGAGAACACATCAATGCTATGTCCTCAAGCATCTGATGACTTGCCCCGTCACCACCAACAGTAATACCTGCATGGGTTGCAACAATGTTCACATTCAGTTTTGGCCATGCTATTGACTGCCGTATTTGATCATAAACCCTGCTTGTTGCAAAAACAGCGAATGTTGATGCAAAAACCCTGCTTCCTGAACCAGCAAGACCTGCTGCAATGCTCATCATATTCTGCTCAGAGATACCAATATTAAAATGATGCTCAGGAAATCTGGCAGCAAATTTGTTTGTTTTCACTGATGATGAAAGGTCAGCTGTGAGCACAACAACATCTTTTCTCCTGCTTCCAAGTTCAACCAATGCTTCTGCAAAAGCTGTCCTCTGACTTTCTTTTTTCCACATATTTACCCCAGTTCCTTCATAGCTTGTTCATATTCTTCCCTGTTTGGCGGTTTACCATGAAATGAAACATTCCCCTCCATAAATGATACGCCCTTGCCTTTAACTGTATGAGCAATAATAATGGTTGGTTTTCCTTTAACATTCTTTGCATGATCAAAGGCGTTTAAGATTTCCCTGAAGCTGTGCCCGTTGATTTCAATAACCTTCCATCCAAACGCTTTCCATTTATCTGATAGCGGCTCTATACCCATTATCTCCCTCGTTGCCCCATCAAGCTGAAGTCCATTTCTGTCCAGTATCACAGTAAGATTATCTGTTTTGAAATGTGAAGCTGACATGGCAGCTTCCCAGATTTGACCGCAATCATTCTCACCATCACCAATCATAACATAAACCCTGTATAGTTTTCTATTTAATTTAGCATACAATGATGCACCAATACCAATGGAAAGACCCTGGCCTTCAGAGCCTGTCGATGCCTCAATACCCGGGAATTTTCTCATGTCAGGATGACCCTGCAGTCTGGAACCAAGTTTCCTTAACGTAAGAAGTTCATTAACCGGGAAATAACCTGATTCTGCAAGGGCAGCATACAATGCTGGTGCAGCATGCCCTTTGCTTAAAATAAATCGGTCCCTGTCCTCCCATCTCGGATTTTTCGGGTCATGTCTCATCACCTTAAAATACAGTGCTGTAAGAATATCTGCTGCAGAAAGACTGCCACCAGGATGACCTGAGCCTGCATTATATATCATCTCAACAATATGTTTCCTGATAATTCTTGCCTTTTCCTCCAATGTTTTTATTTCATTGTTCCTCAAAGAAGCGCACCAGGGATGTAATATGTTTTTGGAATAATAACTCTTTTGTAGCAAGTTTTAATAAAGTCCTTAACCATTCCAAAACTGATGATAAGGATTGCGCCCTCTTTACTTTCAGCAGACTTCAGCAGACTTGGTGAGCAAATAGATGTTTTAGAAAAATGTAATCCTGACCTATTTCATATAGATGTTATGGATGGTCATTTTGTGCCGAACATAACAATAGGTCCTGTTGTGATACGCTCTATTAGAAATTGCACAAAAATTCCTTTTGATGTTCATTTAATGATTAGCCATCCTAACAGATTCATTAAAAGTTTTGCTGATGCTGGAAGTGATATTATTACTGTGCATGCTGAGGCAAAACACAATCTAGATGAAACGATTAAATTAATAAAGGAATATAATGTTAAGGCTGGTGTTGCAATAAACCCTGATACACCCCTTTCAACAATTGAAAAAGTCTTAAACAGAATTGACCTCCTTCTTATCATGACAGTCCACCCTGGTTTTGCCGGGCAGAAATTCATCCATGATGTTGTTCCAAAAATAAAAAATGCAAGAAACATTATAGATACCGAAGGATTAAAACTTGATTTAGAGGTTGATGGTGGAATAAATCTTAAAACAGGGAAAATTGCTGTAGATGCTGGTGCAAACATTCTTGTTGCAGGCTCGTTCATATTTAAAGGGAATGTTAAAGAAAACATAGAACAGTTGAGGAAGGTTGGAAAATAATACCAACAGGAAATAAAAATGGATATTTATTTAGGTGGATAAAATGATTAACACGCAATCTGGTAAGCTTATAGCATCGACACCAAAAAGAACGGTTTATGGTAACGGATTATTATTCATTTTTCTTATAGGTTTCCTTCTTTTTGGTGGAGCGATATTTATCTTATTTCACATATTTGGTATGGTCTCTGTAAAGGGTATAAATGTTTATTCAATAGCCTTAATAGTGATCCCAATTTTGTTGTATGGATGGGCTATTCTTATCAGTATTGCTGCATATCAAGGGAAGTTCCCTGGGATCCAAGGATGTTTTAAGCTTTATGAAAATGGGTTTGTACCACACAAGCTACCGCTAAAACTTTTGTTAAAGAAAGATAAGGACGAAAAAACATTTATTCATTTTACAAAAGTAGAGAAAATTGAAAAAGTAAAGGCAAGAATGGTACGTTCATTAGGTATAACTCCTAGGATTAAGCGCGAAATGGAAGAACTAAAGAGAAAACGTCCGGACGGGGAAATAAAAATAACTGAGGATTATATTGAAGCACTTGAGGCGATCGAAATATTTCTCAAGGATGGGGGAAAGATTTGGGCGGCTCCTTCAACAGTAGGAAAAGAGGTTTTCAACGAGCTAAGGAAAAAAGCTACAAGTGAGAGATACCACACGCAAAAGGTGAGTGGTATCTAGAATAGTTTTAGAAGTCAAACAAACTTTTCTGCCCTTTCACTGCTTTATGAACCTGTTTTGCCTCATCCCCTGACAGCTCTATCACGCCGTATTTCCCACCGCCGCCAGGATGAATAATTACCTTGTTATCCCTGAACATCTGAATTGCGCATGCAATTTTTTCATTTGTGTTTTCTTTGATTTCATCCATGCCTGCATCAACAAGAATGTTTACTTCATTCCCAAATTTTTTTATAAGATTGTCCCATTCAGCAGCCACTGTTTTTGTTAATGGTGTGATACTCAGGGCTTTTGCAATGATTTCAGCAAGAGGTAGCAGATGCAGATATTTTGGTCTGTAATCAGGATGAGCAGGTTCAGAATAATCTGATAGTTCTTCAATCCTGTCCCTAACACCTTTTTTTATTGTTCCACCACAGGTACATCTCCATTTCTTCATAACTGCTTCTCTTAATGTGTAATGTTTGTAGCATTTTATGCATGCGCACTCATTATACTTTCCCTCTTTAGGAGGCAGACCAACATTCAGTATTATTTTTCCTTTTTTCCTGAGAATAGCATTTTTTATGTTTTCAAAATTTGCTTCATCAACATCAAACCTGTTGAACTCCCTGGCAAGACGCAGCGGGTAGGGGGAATGCGCATCAGAATTCGTCAGAAACGTTAATCTTCCAAGTTCCTTTATTCTGTCTGCATAATCAGAATCAGCGCTTAATCCCAGTTCAACAAATGAAATATAATCAGTTAAATCACGATATCAGCTTTTTAAACTATCATGATATGCATACATAGCGGGCCATGGAGTGAATGCATGTGCGGGTCCTATGAGTGCGTTCGCTGCCTCTGCATATCCTGCGATTTGCTCACCATTCAGATAAATTTTTGGTCTTCCATCAATCCCAAGGTTTGTTTTGTTTTTTATCTTTTCTGTAAATTCTTCAATGGCTGAAATGGAAGGAAAAAACAGGAGATGATGAACCCTGTTTCTGTCTTCAACCTCTGTTGTGAGAATAAATCTTGTTTTATTGAGTTCAAATGTTCCTTCATCAATTTTCTGCATTTTCTTTATTTCCTTTAACCATATCGGGTGCAGGCAGTCCCCTGTTCCAACAAGACTAACACCTTTTTTAGCAGCCTCCTTTGACAAAACAGGGAATGTCATTTTTGGGCTGACAGCTCTTGAAAAATGTGAATGAATATGCAAATCTGCATTGACGATCATGAAAACAGGAACGACATATGATAATAATATTTTTTACCTCCATCTAATAATGCCTTTTTTCCTTCTTCTTTTCTCCAAAATGGAAAAGTAATCAATCAAAACATTCATAACAACATAAAACAATCGTGTTTTTGGTGATATGAGATGCAGATAAGTGGTTGTGGGTATGTATGCTCGGAATGTTTACTAAAAGCAAGTGGTGTATGTCAAAGTTGCTCCAAGGAAAATGAGGTTGCGAACAACTGTGAAATAATGCAATGTCTTGAGAAAAAAGGCATTGAGCATTGTTTGAAATGCCCTGACAGATACAAAAACGGAAAAATATGTGAAACATACTCCAATGGGCTGAGGCACTGCCCGTTAAGGATTGGTGTGCTCACAAAGTGAGTTTGAGTCCTGCATCATCAATCCGAGGTTAATATGAATCCATACGCGGTTCCTGGCTTAATCTATGTTATAATCTACATGTGTCTTTTGCTTGTCGTGCTAAGATTTAATACAAAGAGAGACACAAACAGGATGTTTGCTGTTTTTATATTAACAGTCGTTATGTGGTCTGTTTCTGAGTCCATGAGGAAGCTTGTTATTCCCCCCAGTGTGGGGTATGAAACTTTTTGGTATCGTGATTACGCAATCCTTTTTGCAAAAACTATTAGTGTTGCTGCGGGCTTTATGCTCGCAACATTCTATCACTTCTCAGCCATTTTTCCAAAAAGGAGGATGAAAACCAGTATAATAATAGAATACATACCAGTATTGATATATGTGCCTATCATCCTTTTCCTAGATGAATTTATCAGGGATGTGAAACCAACACATGAGGGATACGGTATCGTTTACGGCAGTCTCATAGGACCAGCAATCGCTCTCATGATAATATATTCGGCTCTTATATCATACAATCTACTGAGGTCATATACAGAAACAAGGTCTCTGCTTCAGCGCAGTCAGGTAAAAATCATTTTCATAGGAGCCTTTTTAACAATGCTCATGGGCATAATAACGGTGTCTATGATTTCATCAGGAATAGGTATTCCTTTCTGGATGCCGGAATCAACATTTCTCCTGCCACTCCTCATCTTTGTTTCTTACGCCATCATCAAATATCAGCTGCTTGATGTTGAGATGCTTATCAGGAATGGTGTAATCTCCTTTGTAACCGCGTTTTTAATGGCAGGACTTGGTGTATCCATAGTCTGGGGGGCTGCGTTTCTGTTTTTATCAGTAAATCTGGGTGTGTTTGCAGTTCTCACCTTATTCGTGATGACTGTAATCATCTTTGGACACAATCTAATAAAAGAATCGGTTACAAGTGTTGTTGAAATCCTTTTTCCCATGCTAAAATGGAGGGAATGCAAACTAGAGGAGGCATTTTTGGTTAATACAAGCGGTGTGGTACTTGCGCATACAAAAACGAGAGAAAAAACAGGCGTCATTGACTCTGACATAGTGGGTGGGATGCTTACTGCGATACAGGATTTTGTCAAAGACTCATTCCGTGCTGAGGATAGGGAGACATTAAGGACATTGAGTGTCGGAAAAACAAAAATGATTATAGAGCATTCACCAAATACATACATGGCTGTTGTGTTCACAGGTTATGAAACAGAGGAGTTACGTTCAGACATCAAATCTATTCTCAAAAAAACTGAGAAGACATACGGCAAAATTTTAAAGGATTGGGATGGTGATCAAGAAAAGATCAGAGGCATCGAATCCATGGTTAATAATTTGTTTCCGGCAACAGCATAAGGTGTAAAGATAAGGGATTTTACGTTCCAACCTGCAACGGGAATATTATCTTTTTCAGTGTTGCAACTGCTGACAATGCTGCAAGGTAACTTGTCCTAGGATTTGTTGGGCATGGGAAATTTTTTGTTTCTGTGGTTATTTCTCCAAAATCCCCTTTTACAACAATTTTATGGATGTTCTGCCTGATTTTCGGGTCGCATACTATTTTTACCTTTGTTTTGTCAACACCTATTCCTGCAATTGATAAACAAACAGCAACATTGATGTTTTTAGGGAAATATTTTATCGCCTCAGAAGCAGAGCCTTCAAAAACAACTGTTTCCTCTCTCAATTTTTCAACATCTACACCTTTATCCTCCAAATATTTCACATTATCTAAACCAGCAGGCGGCTTTCTTGTTATTAATATTACTTCATCAATCCTGCTACCTGATGCTGACTTAACAGCATCAACACCTGCTATTGCTCCTGATGGCAGATATATTCTGCATCTGTTTCTTTTTGCTGTATCAACAAGTTTTTCTGCTAATTCTTTATCAGCAAATGCGCCAACACTCATAGCCATGAAATCCTTACCATGCAACAAAATAAACTCCCCGTATTCTTTCACAGCATTAATAGATGCAGATTCAATAACAAGGCTAACATCATCAATGAAATCATTAACATTCTGTTTTTTGATCCCTTTTTTCAATGATGATGCCAGGATGCCTGCTTTCTCTGAAACTTTGTTCAGAAGGTAAACACTTTCAATTTCATCAATATCCTCTACAGCTTTTGCAATTATTGTACCTATAGCGCCACAACCTATGATTCCAATGTTCATAACAGTAAATATGAATAATCTATTATAAAACCTTTTATAATTCAAAACAACTTCTATGTTTTGTGAAAAAAATCGGCTTCCTGATTAACCCTATTGCAGGCATGGGTGGTAAAGTTGGTTTGAAAGGAACTGATGGAACAATTGAAGAGGCATTGAGAAGAGGCGCACGCCCTGTTTCTTTTGGTAAAGCAAAAAAAGTTATGGAGCATCTGAAGGATTATAAAAACAAAATGAAAATTTTTACCTGCTCTGGTCCCATGGGTAGGTCATGTTTAAAAGGTTTTGATTACGAAATTGTTTATTCTCCTCCTGAGTCTACAACAGCGGATGACACAAAAAAGGCGTGTGAAAAATTTATGGAAAAAAATATTGAGTTAATAGTTTTTTGCGGTGGTGACGGCACTGCAAAAGACATTTACGATATCGTTGATACAAAACTTCCGGTTATTGGTATACCA
>JAUWIS010000129.1 GCA_030605245.1 Methanobacteriota archaeon
CAGATTAAATTCTTTAGGTGTAACAACATATTCATTATAAACCTGTGAACCCCCGCCTTTCATGGTAAATTGTTTTCTAGCATGGGTTTCTAATACCAGCCTAAAGTCTTTACCATTTTCTTTCCCTTCAACAATCCACAGCGTATCGTCTTCACCTTTCAATATTTTCAGTTTTGGTCTATTGAATCGGATAACATTATTCTCCTCAATATCATAAAATTTTATGGATTTGTGAAAAAAATATTTTGATTTTTCCCGGGTTTTAAGACAAAAAAATGAAGTTGAAGAACCGTTTTGAAAAACAACCCTTCCCCAATGAAACGGACCGAAAATTGTAACGCCAGCTACCTTTTGCAGGTGTGCCGTTCCCCTGAATTCTTCCCCCATCACAACGCCATCAGCTTTTAAGAAAATATCCACCCATCCCATGCCAAACGGGGGCAAGAACACGCCAGATGCATGTCTATCTTCAATATAGTTTCCTTTTTTAATATTCAAATCAATAGTATCACCCATCTTCAGCCGATAATCTGGGAAACCGCCGCTAAGCACAATCTCCTGACCTGAAATATCAGAAATTATCTTTTTATCCCGGATTTCTGTAATAGTATTCGTATCCCCTAAATCATGAAATTGCTTTCCATCATATACCCAGCCGGCGGTGACAGCATGGAATCTATTTTCTCCTAGTTCTCTCAGCATCATTTCTTTATCGTTGAACAGCATTTTTTTTCCATGTTTTCTGAATATCAGGAACATCAATTGCATAGGGTGTTCTCCGTTTTGATTAAAAAAAAGAAACCACCAATACTCCTTCCCTAAAGGGGGCAATGCATTAGAATTATACATTATATGATCTAACAATGCCCTTTTCACATTTGAATCATTTATAGAAGAAAGATTTTTTATGAGCCTGTATGTTTCCCGGATTCTTTTGGTTTTTTTGATATTAATCATTTTATCACCTTAATTTTATCTTCCAGATAAGAACATCCCAAATCGGTTGTTAATGCAGTGCCCAGTCGAAATGTGTTAAAAATACCGTTTATATTCCGGGCCTGTTTAAGTAGATGAATATAACGTATTAGTTTAAATGGTTCATAGCCGTTAAACGAATGAATCGCTTCATTTAGGTCAATGTTTATATCTATAGATGCGTTGTCTTGTTTTCCCGAAATAGTTTTTATGTAATCTACACTTTTACCTGTAGTTTTTATGACATAGCTTACCAGTTGACCATCATATCTCAAAGTAATTTGTATAATTTGCGGTCCTAAAATTTTTAGGAATCTTGACATTTCTATGACATCATGCATGCATACTTTTACGTCTTCTTCTGCTTCAGCGTCTGCAATTGCATCCAAAACTGTCTTGATGTGGTCTTCAAGTTTTTCTCCTCTCAGATCATAACCCGCATTTCTGGCGAACTTTATTTTTCCGATTATGTCATCTATGAAATCCTTTAATGATGTCTTGTTACCGGACCTCTTTTCTAAAACGCTGACTCCGTCTAAGAACGTGTTTAATGTCCAAAATCTTGTCATACAGTAACTTTCAAGTTCTTCAAGCCTTTTTCCGTTTAAAGGGTTTAACTTGAACACAGAATGCATCTCATCATATTTTGTCCAGTCACGCTCAACAATCAAACCGTCATTTTCTAAACTATCATAAAACTCGGTTCCTGGAAACGGTGTTGCAATACCAAACGCACAGTTCACCAAGCCTATATCCGTGGCATATATGGGAAATTGTTTTATTTCCTCTTCGCTTTGGCCGGGTAAACCTATAACAAAAGTCCCGGATGCAATCGCACCGTTATCCCGTAGTATTTTAACAGCTTTTTCCTGCATTTCAAGCGTTATCCCTTTTTTAACGTTATTCAGATCTTTCTGATTCGGACTTTCAAAACCCAGCTCATAACTAAGAATACCAGCATCACACATTTTTTTAACAAGTTCAGGATTTTTAACAATACTGTCCACTCTTGTCATGACAGAAAATGTTACATCTAATTTATGTTCCTGCAGCAGGTCGCACAAACTGTTAATTCTCTCAGGGCTTCCCATGAAATTAGGGTCTGTCGCAAAAATCTCCAGCGGTTTTCCATTGTGAAAGGAGACAACCTCCAACAATTCCTTCATTATGTTTTCAGGTGAACGGAAGCGTTGCCTGCTTTTACTCATCATGGGTTCGCAGCAAAAACTGCATCTTCCCCAACAGCCACGAGACATGGCTATCACATCCATTTCTTTGCCGTTATCGCCCATCTGACTTCTGTATTTGTGCCTCCTGAAGTGCCGCGCTGGAAACGGTAAGGAATCTAAATTTTCTATAAAGGCCCTATCGGGATTGTGAACTATTTCCCCATCTTTTTTATATGAAATGCCAGGGACGTCTTCCGAGACTCCTTTTTGGGCAAGTTCTTTCATCGTAAGTTCACCTTCACCTCTAATGATGATGTCAACTTGTGGATTTGAAAGCAATTCATCAGGTATTGCAGTTGGATGATAACCACCAAGTGCTGTTGTAGCAGCATTATCCTTGGCAATTCTTGCAAGGCGCAGTCCTTCATCGTGGTCTGTTGCTGACATGGTTATGCCAATAAGATCAGGATGAAAAAGATCGAGGAAATATTGGAGGGGATGTTCCTCAAATTCCATATCTACTATATGAATATCCTCGACAACATCCTGTATCGATGCAGCTATGTATTCTAAACCTAAAGGAATTATATCCGCTGAAAAACCTAAGCCCTTTCTTCCCTTTGGTTTTACCAACAAAATTCTTTTAAATAACATTTTAACCATCCTTTATCAAACTCCCTTTAGTTCCCCGCCATTTCATCATTTATACAATCAAGAACAGGAGTACAATATTCGGGTTGGCGCTCGACACTTATTTTTTCATTAAAAAACATTTCTTCCAGTCCAGAAAATTTCATAACCGTTTTAAACATTTTTTTGCCGTGTTTCAACCTAAAATAAGGGTACGATAGTAAACTAGCAAACATGATAATTTTATTTATCTCAGGCTTCCATGTGTTTATATTATGTCTCCAGCATCCAGAAAGAATATCCCATTGCAAATCATCGAGGTTTTTGAGGTCTTTATGTTTCCGCTGTTTCAAAATAGATTCTTCTTCTGATGTGAAAAGAAGGGGGACATAGAATATTTTAGAGCCCTTAATTCTATCAAGAAGTTCAAGAGTAGCAAGTATGTCCTTTTTCTGTTCTCCCGGTAAACCTAAAATCAAAGTTGCAAGTGGATAGATACCATTATCATTTAAAGTCTCAATTGATCGGACAACAACATCTTGCCATTGTTCAGGTTTATACGGCAACATTTTCCCCTGCATATATTTTTTCATTAATCGGGCACTACCTGTTTCTATCCCAACTTCAATAGAGGCACAAGGGTTACCATTACAAGTCCATACAGATTTCTCCACAAGTGCTGGTGCTATTTCCTCGACAATTTTTTTATCATAAACAACAGGAGC
>JAUWIS010000008.1 GCA_030605245.1 Methanobacteriota archaeon
AGAAATCAGTTTTTCACCTGAAATCAGGCCAACCCATGGTGAGATCAGAAGGATTCAGGATGAAAGCAGAATAATATCCGGCTCAATCACAATATCTGAGGAACTGGCTGAGTTAGTTGCAAAGGGGGAGATAACCCTGAAGGAGGCAATAAGAAGGCAGAAAAGGGAAAAGTAGTTATTTGGCACATTTAAGGAATTGCTGTAGAAAATATATTAAAGTGCGGAAGGATATTACATTCACAGAAAAAGTTTGTAGAAGTAAGTTAAAGGTGTATAAAATGATAAAAAAGGAACTTAGTAATGTATGCTCAATATTGCTGATTGTTCTCGGGGTATTGTTTATTATCCCAGGGGGTCTGTCTTTAATTGTTATGCATATAGTTGCATCATTAATGAGCAGTTCACAGCCAATACAAATGCATATTTTACTCATCGGACTGAGTATTATCATTGTGGGTTTTGTTTGTATTCTCTATCCTAAAAGATATAGGGTTAGATTTATTGTTGGCGCATTTACATCATTTTATTTATCAGCAACCTTTTTTATCCTGTATTCCACATTTATCCCTGCAATTATGGTGAGCGGAGGAGGTTGCATTGGTGCCGAAGGCGGAGGGGCAGAATCTGCAGGGTTGCACCCCATCCAGGATGTTGGGTTATACGAATTATTTTTAATTTTATTGGTTATTATATTTGCCTCGGTTGGAATAATTCTACTGTTTTTGTATGTAAAACCCTATTTTGCACAAAAATACAGGAAAAAAATGTAGTTATACAAACTTCATTATTCTTGTTTTTAGTGTCTGCAGATTTGTTATCATGATTTTACCTGGGTCCGGGACAAAATTGTGCTCCTTCTGATAATTTGTCTGTGACTGCCATGCAGACGCGTTGATTAATGTTACATTTCTATAAACCCCCACGCCTGCTGAATGAACATGTCCTGTGACAAAAATATCAGGAACCCGGTCTATGACAAGGTAATCTTTTTGCTCAGGTGCAATCGGTGTCCTACCACCATATATTGGTGCAAGATGACGTCTTTTCAGCATTTCCTTCATTATCGCAATAGGGGTATTGTATGTTAGAGACTGGACATTTGTTACAAAATCATCCATGCTTCTTCCGTGATACAACAGTATTTCAACCCCGTTTAATGTGAGATAGCATGGGTTTCCAACAAACAAAACATTGTCTGAGAAAAGTTTTCTTATATTCTCAGGAAAACATGGTTGCGGCTCTGCCTGGCGCACAGCATCATGGTTTCCTGGTGAAATTATTATTTGGATATGCTCAGGTATCTCTGATAATAATTCTGCAAGTTTTTCATACTGGGTAAAAATATCAGAGATGAGAAGTTCATCCTCCTGGTTAGGGTAAACTCCTATGCCGTCAACAGCATCACCCGGTATCACAATGTATTTTATGTTTGACGCCTCATCTGAAGACAACCATTTCATTAGTTTCTCCCATGCTTCTGAGAGAAATGTTTTGTTTCCAACATGCAGGTCTGAAACAAATGCTGCACTTAATGGTATTTCTGCCCTGTTGTTGTTTTTTCTCATCATTATCTCTGGTCTGACAATGCTTTTTATGTTCATCATCCCGGTTTTTGAACTTAATCTGCCAACAACCCCTATAACCTCATCATTTAAAACAGTCTCTGAAATTAAAGGAGAGTTGTTTGGTACAAGTCCGGTCATCTCACCCGTTTCATCCTCAATTTCTATCAGTTTATGACCTTTTTTTGTAACAGATATTTTTTTCACAATACCCATGATTTTTATCTCGCTGTCTATCTGTTTCACCATGTTTATTGAACTTACTCCGAACATTTCCCTTCTATTCCTGAGCAGTTTTTTTATTGACTCGTACCTGCTCCTGAAATATTTTGCAAAATCATCAACCGTTCCTTCACAGGTGGAATTGCCTGAAACATCAGACAGAATTTTTATATCAGAAGGATAATCCTTTGCCATTATATTCCCGGCTTTGGAGAAAATATGAGGGGAGGTAGACAACTGACTAACAGCATCAGTATTTATATCATGTACAGAGGATGCCTCAACCCTGTTTTCAATATTTTCCTTTTGATTCAAATTATTTACAGTAAGAATAAGGGGGTATTCCTTTGATTTGTTTATTAAGGAGCTGACATACAATACTGGATCATTTTTTGATAGAATATATTTCATAGCATCGGGCTGCACAAGCGTCCCATGTTCAGCCAACATATTTATAATCCTTTTTTTCATCAAAAACAAAATAGAATATCAGAGTAAAAAACCTTCCTATAACCCTTTTCTATTTCTTAATCCACAAGACTACCCACTAAACATATTAATATCCTGTTGCCCATTCAGAACTGATGAACATCATCGTTGAAACAGTTTGCAAGCCAACAGAAGACAAGGATAAGATAAGAAAGGCTATGCTAAATATTTTTCCTGATCTGAGAATTAATGAAAAAGGGAATATGTTAACAGGGAAATGCCTATCGCTTGACAACTTTAAGGAAAAACTGCGCAATCAGCAAATAAGGGATTCTGCAAGGAAGATTTTTCTCAGAGGAAAAAAGGAGAATAAAACAGTTTTCAGAATTAACAAGCAGGTTGCGTTTGTTGATAAAATATGTTTTGCTGAGGAAAATCATCCTCTTGGTGATATTACTGTTACAATAGAAGATGAAGATATAGACAGGATTATAGAAGAAATAACAAGGAAGGAAAAATGAAAATCAAACTGGGAATTGGAACAGGATACACAAACAGTGTTATGGAGAGAGCAACAGGGATGGAGGGAAAATGAAAATAGGTATTTCTTCCCCAAACTTTTCATTAATAGACTTTGAAAAAATAATTGAGAAAATATCAAAACACTTTAACAGATGGGAGATTGTTGCTGAAGGAAAACATTATTTGTGGGATATAAAAGAAAAATTTCTTGAAACAACACCGTCATACGACATATGTTTTTCTGTTCATGCACCACTCAGTGACATAAACATTGCATCTCTGAATCCCAGAATTAGGGATGAATCAGTAAAGCAGATTAATGAAACAATTAGGATTTCATCCGAACTTGGCATAAACATGGTTACAATGCATCCAGGTCATCTTTCACCACTCGGTGTTCTTGTCCCTGAGAAAATCGGGGAGATAAATAAAAAGTTTGTGAGAAGGATAGCAAAAACTGCAGATGAACATGGAGTAACAATCGCGCTGGAGAATATGCCGAATCAAAGGATTACAACCTGCCATTCCTTGTCTGAGTTATTAGAAATTGCTAACAGCAATGTTAAACTCTGTTTTGATGTAGGGCATGCAAACACAAACAACAACATAAGCGAGTTTTTGGATTATGGGAAATTCGCAAATGTACACATTCATGATAACTTTGGTAAAGAGGATTCACATCTTGTCATAGGTAAAGGAAACATTGACTTCAGAAATGTTTTAAAAAGACTAAATGAAAAATATAATGGAGTTGTTGTTATAGAGTCAAGAGGATTAAAAGCGGGTGTTGAATCAAAAAATGTTTTGATGAAAATGATTTAAATCTCCCGGTATCTTCCATGGCTCCTTCTAAACTGCTTAATTTTTTTTATCTTTTTCCATAAATCCAAGTATCTCTTTTAATTCCTTCTTACTCATCCTTATACCAAACTTTTTTTCCAATCCCGCCCTAATATTCTCTGTTTTTTTCTTTCCTATTTTCTGGATGAAAACAGGTAAATCCTCGTATCTTGCCCAGGGGTATGTTATCCACCTCCATTTAACAATCTTGTGCGCAAAATAATCTGGAATAAAAAATGATACTTTTTTATGCTCCAACACACCTGTTTTTATGTTTTTTGGAGACTGCCTTTTCAGATATTTTACCACTACATCCATTGTTTCCCCGGTATCTGTTATGTCATCGATTACAAGAACATTTTTGTTTTTTACTGGCATGTTAAGAGGGGCTGTGATTTTTGCTTTTTCTTTTTTTTTAGCTGCACCCCAGTGCTGAACAGCAACACTTGTTAGGTTCATAATGGATAAAAAATCACATACTATTCGCGCAGGAACATATCCACCTCGTCCTATTGCTACAACAATGTCTGGTTTGTATCCTGATTTTTTTATTTTCGTTGATAGTGTCTTAGCAAGTTTGTATGCTTTATTCCATGTAATAATTTCAACCCTTGTTTCACTCATTTTTCACCTTACCTTTTTCTGTATATTTTTCTAATGCGATTATTTCAACCTTAATATTCCCACCTGAATTTTTTATCCATAAACATTGTCAGATGAAGCAAATATTTTTTCTGCGCGATGTCTTTTCCTTCAAGGATTCTGAAATTTTTTATTTTTGATAAATCCTTGCCTATGCTTAAATTGTTTATATTTTCATTTATCAAATCAGACACATTGATATATTTTCTTTTTATGTTAACAACCCATCTGTTTTTCTCAATATACGGAGACGTGAAAGCATTTTTTTTCCATTTCTCCCTGAACTTTTTCGCATCAGGCATAAAAATCATTGGCCCATAATGCTTCTTCATGGACGGAAGTTTCAATGATTCAAGTTCAAAAATTGTGAATATTTCATTGTTGACATAAAACCCTGAATCAATAACCCTGAAATTGTTTTCATTGCATAACGCCCTTATTGATTTTTCACATTTCCTAAGCTGAGGATAGAGATTTTCATCTATTATGTCTATCTTATCAAGAACTATGGCAATAAAACCTGTTCCTCTTTCAACCATCATTTTCAGGAGAATCTTCTTTGATAAGGGCCTGGGTTTTTTTGGGAAAAAGAATTTAACCCCTGGGTTTTTAATGTATTCCCTGCAGGAATGTGTGAATAATGAAAGTTTTTCATCTGAAAGTGCTGACGCAACGTTCCTGTTTTCATCAACAGGGTCAACAAAAACCATTGGCTCATCAAATCTTTTAGGGATTTTTTCAATCAAAACCCTTTCTTTCCACTTACATGCTTCTTTTATTAATGTTTGGAAACTTCCATATTTTAGAATTAAAAGTTCACATAGATAACCTGAGAAACCCTGAATCTTTGCCTCGGCACTGTAAACACCAATACCTTTCATAAACTGTTTAAGGAGTCTGACATCATTTTTCTGCCCTTTTTTTAAGTTTTCAATAATGTATTTTGTGTGGAAAGGGGTTCTGTCAACAGCGCTCATTTTTTCTTTTGTATCAGTTATTTTGTAGCATGGAACAAGGTCAATTTCGTATCCTTTGTAAACACCTGTTGTGTAAGGATGCTCAGCATATTTCCTTTTCCCATTCAAAACATTTTTACCGATTTCCAAACCATATTTCTCCAGTTGTTTTCTGGAGGTGTTTTTCTGGAAAAGAATAAAAATATCAATATCCGGCTTTTTCAAATGTGTATCCTTTGCAACAGAGCCAACAAGAATCGGTTCAGCATTTATTTTCAGTTTTTTTATTTCATCCCTGCATTTATTTTTTAATTCCTCAACAATTTCATTTATTTTTAGATCCTCATCCTTTGTCGGCACTATCCTTTTTAATACCTGAGACTCAATCATCAAAACAGCATGGGATAGATAGTAAAAAAACTATTGCAAAGCGCCTCTTTAACATTTGGGAACAATCAAAAAAAGGATAAACAGATATAGATGGCGAAAAAAACTATTGCAAAAACACCTCTTTGACAGTAGAATACATAGGTCCTTTTGGCGTTAAAACACTTTTCTTTAATCTTATACATTTAACATCATATCCGCCAAAATCAGTTTTTTTGTTCTCATTCAGAAAAATCTGCAAAATACCCGTATTCCTGATGGATTTTACCCGCGCAACTGTTACATGTGGAGAGAATTTTCTTTTCTCCTTTTTAAAACCGAGCGTTGAGAGTTCATTCTCCAGTCTCTCTGCGATTACCCCTAGAGACTCGGCATTCTCGGTACCTATCCATAAAACTCGCATATAATTCATATTCGGAAAAACACCGAGACCTATAAGTTTTATTGTGAAAGGAGAAACATCTCTTATGCTGTTTCTAATCACATCAGCAATTTCATCAACCCTTTTCTCATCTATCTCACCAAGAAACTTTAGTGTCATATGAACATTTTCAGGTTTAACAATTTTTAAATCAGCATTAGTATTTTTTAAATCATTGATAACTTTTATTATTCCTGGTAATGCGCCAATGTCAGCAGAAATGAATGCTCTCATGGAAGGATAAAAGGGGTATAGGGGTAAAGGTTTTGCGGATGGGCAAAATTGCATTGTTCGCAGGTGCAGGACAAAATGATAATGCATGGCATCTAAGGCGTTGGGTGCTTGCGATGTTCACTTCCCGCACAGCATTAGTTTTTCACAACGACGCACCATTCAGGGTCATCCCATTAGTAAGTCATACTTTTTGCGATAAGACAATTTTTCTAGCAAAAGTTTATATATTAGTAACTCCCTTATCCATTGTAACTACAAAAATCAATTGGTTACGTGTAGTTACAGGAGAAAAAAATGACACAAACAACAAGGGTTGTAAGGATGCCAACAGAAATAGTTGAACAAGCTGAGCAGAAACGAAAGGAAATGATTGAACAGGCAAGACGTCAACAAAATAATGAGAGACTCGCATTCTTAGTAGGTGCAGGCTTTGGGGCGTTCTTAGGATATTTGGTCGCAAGAGCGTTAACACAAGAAGAAAAAGGAGGTGAAAAAAATGAGTAATACCACAGGAATAATATTGGCTGTTGGGATTGCTACTGCACTGATAATCGTCAGTTTTGCAGTTGCAGACCATATCAACAACGCGCAGAATGTGGAACTTCGAACCCCATATTACTCGGTAAAGTCAAGTCAATATCAACTTCTCGATTCATAAAGTGATAAAAATGCTCCAAACTACTAAGATAGGAATCCCCACGCTCGCGTAAAAATTTGTGCTGGCATAATAAAAAATAAGAATGAGAAGGTGTGTTTCAGGGTGTGGAAGGTCGGGGAGAGGAGCATAAGTATAGGAGACAGTGTTGAAAGGGGTAGGGTGTACCCTTGTACTCTACTTGTACCCTACACTCATTGCTTATAAAGGAGCATCTGCCTTTGATCGTTGATGAGAAAATGATCGAAGATAGTAGAAATGCAACCCATGTAACGAAAATTGAAGATTGGATGGGGAAATGGAAAGATGAGAAGGAAATAAGGACTAATAAGATAAAAAAGTTTAATGGGACAGAAGTAGATAAGGAAATTGTTGGCAAGGAGCAAGAAAACAGTGCAATAAAACAAACTCAACCAGAACCGATTGAGTTGGTAGAGGTTAAAGAAGGTAGAAAAATGACAAAACAGATTCATGAACTTGTAAATAGAATAATCTGCGGTGATAGTTTGGAATTAATAAAAAAAATTCCAGATAATTCCATAAATCTGATTATAACTTCTCCGCCTTATTTTAAGCAAAGAGATTATGGCGGTTTTGATAAAGAAATTGGAAATGAGAAAAAGGTAGAGGAATATATTGATAATCTTCTAAAATTATTTCATGAATGTGTTAGAGTAATTAAAAATGATGGTAACATTGTTTTTAATATAGGAGACAAATATGAGGAGAGCAGTTTGTTATTAGTTCCTTATAGGTTTGCTATAGAAGTTTTAAAGAAAGAACCTGTAAAACTTGTAAATAACATTACATGGGTTAAGTTAAATCCAACCCCCAGACAATTTAGGAAGAGATTAGTTAGTAGTACCGAGCCATTTTTTCATTTTGTTAAAAGTGATGATTACTATTATAATTTTGATAACTTTATGAATCTATTAGATAGTATTAAAAATAAAAGAAATGGAAACGGTAACAATATTGGGAAAAAATATTTTGAGTTAATTGAAAAATCCGATTTATCGGAAGAACAGAAAAAAAAAGCAGTAAAAGAACTTGATGAAACAATAGAAGAAGTTAAAAATGGGAAATTATATAGTTTTCGTATGAAAATAAAAGGTATTCATTCCTTACCTTTTGGCGGGCAGCAGGGTGGAAGAAAAACACAGATACTAACAAAAGGGTTTACTATTATAAAGATGCATGGGAATTCTATAAAAAGAGATGTAATTGAAAGTGCAGTAGAAACTATAAAAGGCGTTAAACATCCTGCAATTTATCCAGAAAATATAATACAAGAATTATTAAAGCTGTTAACAAGAAGGGATGATACAGTTTTAGACCCTTTTATAGGTTCTGGAACTACCGCCGTAGCATGTAAAAAATTGGGGAGAAAATATATCGGTTTTGATATAAATCCCGACTACTGTAAAAGTGCAGAAAAACGTCTGAAAGAAGTTCAAATAGATAAAACAATAATGGAGTGGATAATATGAGCAAAGATTATACCTCAATTCTTAAAGAAGCATATAATACCGCTACAAAAGAGATAAAGAAAAATAAAGGGAAATCTTTTATCGGTTCTTTAAATATTGATCAAAGAAGGGAGATATTGAATGTTGCTGAAAAATCAGAATCTCTTAAAGCAGTTGTAACAGCACTTACAACGAGCCTTGTTAAAAAGATAGAGGATCCAAAACAAGATGTTAGATATCATAAACACGAATTTAAAGGTGGTTATTCTGGAAGAACTCTTGATACAAATTATGTAACCCCATTTTTCAAGAAAAAATTTCGGAGATTGGCAATGAAAGAAAGTGGTTGGCTAACTCGTTCTATTGAACAGCCGCACCCCTTTACTCTTAATTTTCCAGGTAAAATTAGAGATAAAACTGCAAAAGAATCTTTTTTACAAATTCTTAATGATGTAGAAGAAAACAAAGCCAATCCAAAAAAATATTTGGTATCTTTATTTATTTTACTAATGCAAAAAACTAGATTAAGCCAAATGAAAATTAAACATATTGTTTCTGATACTGGAATTACAATAAGTAAGATAGTTAATTGTTTAAAATTGCATTTCTTTGAGAGATACACTGTTTCAGGAGCTTCAAGATTACCTGTTATTGCGATATATTCAGTATATCAAATACTTATTAATGACGTTGTCAGATTCAAAAGTAAAAAATTATTACCGATTAGAAGCCACATATCACCCGATGCAAGAGCCGGAGGAATTGGGGATGCGGAAATAATAGATAAAAATAAAAATTATTTTGAAGCTGTTGAGATAAAACATGGAATACCAATAGATAGTGTAATGATAAATGACGCTTTTGAAAAATTTAAGAAAACTCCTGTAAGGAGATATTATTTATTGACCACCGCTGAACCTAACATCAAAAAAGGTGAGGGGGGGAAAGTTATAGAGAAAGTAGAAGAAATTAAAATTGAACATGGTTGTGTAGTTATAGTTAATGTATTAATTCCATCGCTAAAATATTATTTAAGATTACTTAAAGATCCAAGCACATTTATAGACAACTATACAAAAAATTTAAAGAAGGAATTTTCGAAAACAACTGAAATAAAAGAACAGCATATTAAAGCGTGGAAAAAGATAGTTGAAACTAGATTAAAATAATGTCGTCCCTTATCAAAATTTCTGTGTTTTAAATTCCCATTCTGCAAAGAGGTGAGATAACCGAATGTTATTATGCATTTATCCCAATACCCCTGTTATGAGTAAAACAGTTCTTGTGTTAGGGGATGAATCAGACTGGGATTCCTACACAAAGTTTTTTAGAGAACTGCATCGCCATGGCTCAAAAAAAATTGACTGGATTACTGCTAGCTATGACGATTTTGAAAAAAACAGAATGCCTGTAATAGATAGTGATACAATAATTATCTACCTTTTTTTTCCTTTTAAATACTGGGACAAGAACATTGAACCTAGGAAGTATAAAGGTGTGTATGGAAACAGGGGATTTTATCACAAGTTCAGAGGTTTTTGGTCTGATATTAACAGAAAACTAAATAATTTGTATCCCAACAAAAATCTGTATTTTATAAATCATCCTTTGCGTATAGCTGTTGACAGGGATAAGGAACTAACAAAAACAATGCTTTCTGAAGCAGGCATTGAGGTTCCGAAAGGTTTTCATACCAGGGATTACAAAGATATCCTGAAAATAGTTAATGAGGAGAATAAAAAACTGTTTTTGAAAGTGAGATACGGTTCAATGGGTAAAGGTATAACCTATATGGAAAAGGGCAGATGGATAACTAATTTCAGGTTTAAAAACAACAGGATAGTAAGCAGGCATGCTGATCATGGTTGGAGTTTTACTGACATCACAAACAACATTGACTTTTTAAAAAGACTTTTAACGAAAGATATTATAATTGAGGAGGCGATTGATACTTACATAATTAAGGAGATGATATTTGATCTAAGAATCTATGTTTGCTTTAACGAGGTTTTATACATATACCCGCGGACAAACAAAAAAGAAGCGGTGTCAACAAACATATCCCAAGGAGGGATAGGGGAAACACAGGCTTTCCTTAAAAAAATTCCAGAAAACATATTAAAGAAATCATGTAGGAATGCGCTCAAAGCAGCAAAAACTGTTGGTGTGAATACTGCAGGGGTGGATGTCATAATCAGTAAAGACCTGAAACACGCATATGTAGTAGAACTAAACGCATTCCCTGGCTTCCCATCTACAAAAAGATTCAATCTTTCCAGAAGGATTATTAAAAAAATTGAAGAGCGAAAATGGGAATAATGGTTTTGTGGCTGTCAGAACCCTCCCCCTAATGCAAAACCTTTCTTAAAAGGCATTCTTTCAGACATGTTTGAATCCCTTATGTACCCTCCTTTTTCCTTGTTACATCCATCATTTCACCAGGGATATATATCTTATTCTTTACTAAATTTTCGCATCTAGGATAATTGCTGCATCTTTTACATGCGTAAAGGTATGTAAATGGATAATAGGGTATAGACTATTGTGAAAAATATACATATACTTTAAATACCAAAAAAACGATTAATAAAAAGAATGAAAGATGAAAATGCCATAGCATTTCTGAACAGGGGAAGGTTTAAAGCAGCATCAAAAAAATATGAGGAAGCAATCAAATATTATGACAAAGCAATAAAACTCAACCCGGAATATGCTGAGGCATATAATGAAAAAGGGAATACATTATTAATTCTTGGGAAGGTTGATGAGGCAATCACATCTTTTACAAAGGCAACAGAAATCAATGAAAAATATATAACGGCATGGAAAGGAAAGGAGGCGGCATTGCTTATGCAAAATAAGCAGGAAGAGGCAATCGGATGTTGTGATACTATAATAAGGATAGACCCTAGAAATGAGGAAGCATGGATTACAAAAGGGTTTTTGCTTTCAGATATACACAGGTTTGATGAGGCTTTAAAATGTTTTGACAGAGCCATAAAAATTAATCCTAACTCCATTGATGCATTAAGAAAGAAAGGAGATGCGCTTCTTGCCCTTGGCAGGTTTGATGAAGAGAAAAAATGTAATCAGAGTATAGAGGAAATAAAAAAAGAAGATAAGATGAAAAAGACAAAAAGAATAATGAAAAAGATATGCCTTGTTGGTGATCCTGCTGTTGGAAAAACAAGCCTGATAAGAAGATATGTTTATGATACATTTGAGGATAAATACCTTTACACTATTGGTGCAAAAATTACGAAAAAGATTATGAACATAAAATACCCAACACATGATGTAAACCTTACACTAATGATATGGGATATTGAAGGACAGAAAGGCACCGGCAAAGTGCATTCAACCTACTATAAGGGCGCGGATGCAGCTATTATCGTATGTGATATTACAATGAAGGAAACACTTGAAAATATTCAAAATTGGATAAACGCTGTTTTTAAGGTTACAGCTGAAATTCCACTAATTTTCCTTGCAAACAAAACAGAGCTCCCTAACAAAGCTTTTGATGAAAAAGAAATAAAAAATATTGCATCAGAGTTTAATGCCAGGTATCTTTTCACATCTGCAAAAACAGGTAAAAATGTTGAAAATGCATTCATTACTGTCAGTAAATTATTGCTGGAGCAGACAAGGAATTAGGGATCAAAATCTTCGGAATTACTTCGTAATTCCCTAACCCCTAATTATTATAGGGAGTGATAGCATGGATGTGTATAATGCAATAAAAAACAGGAGAAGCATAAGAAAATACAGATCAACACCGATACCTGAGGAGAAATTAAAAAATATTTTGAATGCTGCCAGGCTTGCGCCATCCGCAAAAAATCTTCAGCCATGGAAGTTTATTATAGTCAGGGATGAGGAAATAAAAAGGAAACTTATACCTGCATGCAACAACCAGAAATTTATTGCTGAGGCACCAATCATAATTGCCGGGTGTGCCCTTGAGGATGAATGCTTTACGTACATGGGCGGATACACAAGTTCATACCCTGTTGACCTTGGAATAGCAGTTACTCATCTTACCCTTGCCGCAGCATCTGAAGGACTTGGAACATGCTGGATTGGGAGTTTCAAGGAGGAAAAAGTCAAAGAGGTTCTTGGGATACCAAATAATGTGAGGGTTGTAGGGCTGACTCCTGTAGGGTATCCTGATGAAAAACCTGAGAGAAGACCAAGGAAGAATCCTGATGAGATTGTGTGCTATGATAAATACAAATAAATACCCATAATCTGTTTTACCATTCATGAAACTATTATTCATTCATTCAGACTACCTTGAATATGAGGCAAAAGAAAAACTAAAATTTGCTGAGGAGGTAAAGGAAAAAAGACACAGGGTTGAGGAATGTCTTGTTGTTTTCACAGCTGTTGAAAAAGATGATGAAAAAAACCCAGAGCAGGTTGTTAAAAATGCTGCTAAAGAAATAAAAGATGTTTCAGACAAAGTAAAAACAAAAAGGATTGTGATTTATCCTTACGCGCATCTTTCATCCTCCCTTGCGTCACCCGAGACTGCTAAAAAAATTTTATTAGAAATGGAAAAAGCATTAAAGGATTACGATGTTGCCAGGGCACCTTTTGGCTGGTACAAATCATTCAAAATTTCCTGCAAAGGCCATCCTTTATCTGAGCTTTCAAGAACTGTGACTTCTGAGGAAAAAGTAACAAGGGAGGAGGTTGTGAGTAAAATAAAAAGTGATTACTATATCCTTACACTTGGTGGAAAGGAAACAAGGATTGATATTGAAAATCCTGATGAGGAAAAGATACCTGAACTTGCATTAAAAAAATATATTCAATCTGAGATTAACCCGCCATCAAAAGAGCCACCGTCCATAAAAGCCATGCAGAGACTTGAACTTGTGGACTATGAAATAGCTTCTGACCCTGGGCATTTCAGGTTTTACCCAAAAGGCACACTTGTTTTTAACCTTCTTAAAAAATGGGCTGATAAAACCGCTGAAAAACTTGGATGCATGGAGATTGAAACGCCGATACTTTATGACTGGGCGCAGGAGGACATAAAGGCCCAAACAAAATCATTCCATTCCAGGCATTACACTGTTAAAACACCTGAGGAAAAAAGGGATTTTATTTTACGATTTGCTGGTGATTTTGGTTTGTTCAGAATGATGAAGGACGCAAAAATCAGTTACAAGTCACTTCCTTTCAGGATGTATGAGCTCACAAACAGTTTCAGATACGAGCAGAGGGGTGAACTCTCAGGTTTAAGACGTCTCAGGGCTTTCAATATGCCTGATATTCATTCATTTACAAAAGACCTGGAGCAGGGATGGGATGAGTTCATAACATTGTACAAAAACTATGCTGATTTAGCAGATGATACAGGTGCCGAGTATGCTGTTGTTTTCAGGGTTGTGAAGGAATACTATGAAGAATACAAAAACAAGATTGTTGAGCTTTTGAAATACTCGAAAAAACCTGCGCTGATTGAGGTTTTATCAGGTAAAAAACATTACTGGGTTGCAAAGCATGAGTTCCAGGGCATAGACAGTGTTGGAGGAAATGTTCAGCTTTCAACAATCCAGCTGGATATTGAGGATGCTGAAAGATACGGCATAGTATACTCTGACAATGACGGGAAAAAGAAAGGATGTATAATATGTCATTCATCAATAGGATCAATTGAAAGATGGATTTACACAATACTTGAGAATGCATTGAAAATGGAAAAACCAGAGTTGCCGTTCTGGCTTGCACCGACGCAGGTAAGGATTATCCCTGTTTCAGATAGGTTTTTGGATGACTGCAAAAAAATTGCAGACCAGATGAATGCAAGAATAGACATTGATGACAGAAATTAAAAACTCGTTAAAAAAATCAGGCATGC
>JAUWIS010000104.1 GCA_030605245.1 Methanobacteriota archaeon
AAATATTAATATACCATGGTGCAGCAAAAAGAAGGTTGAGGTTGAGTTACTCTGCTATAAAATCAGTCACTGGCAAAATTCTTTTATCCAAGACATACAAAGAAGTTGAAGGTTTAAAAGAAGAAAGCAAGTAAATCAGCTTACTTCTTTTCTCTTTACAAGAGAAAGAATGCCCTGGGGTCGAAGAAAGAGAATTGAGGGATTGCTTTGCAATCCCTCCTCTCTTTTCTTTTTCGCCAGACATTTTTCTTTTCTCTGTCAGAGAAAAGAAAAAGGCTGTATGAGAGGTTTTTTATGGAATGAAATAGATTACATGATTTATGGGAAAAATTGAGAAAATCACAAAAAAGATTAAAAAAACAGAGAAAGGCATTGAAAAAATTGAGAAAAAGATAAATGGAATAAATAAAAAATGCGATGAGCATAAAATCACAAAGGCGGAGCGAGAAAGGTTGAAAAGAAAATACTCTGCAAAGGAGGATGGATTGAGAGGGAGAATAAGGCGCCTTGAGAGGATAAGATTAAAGTATGAGAAAAAAATGAAGGATGAAGAAAAGGAAAAAGAGGAAAAACTGAAGAAGAAAAAGGAGAAAAAAGAAAAAACAGAGGAGAAAGAAACAGAGAAAGTTAAAAAAGGAAAAGAAGAGAAGGAAAAGGAAACAGGAAAAAAGGGAAGGAAAATTAAAGAAGAACAAGAAAAAAAATGAGAAAATAAAAGAGAAAAAGGAAATAAAAATGGAAGGAAACAAGGGAGAAGAAGAAAAGTAAAAGAAGAGATGAGGGTAAATGAATTATTCTGAGGTAATATCCATATCAACAAAAGGTGAGACGGATATAATAAACATTACAGATGATGTTTCAAGGATAATTAAGTCTTCAGGAATAAAAAATGGTATAGGTTGTGTTTTTGTCCCGGGTGCTACAGGTGCAATCACAACAATAGAGTATGAACCTGGTCTTTTGCAGGATTTACCAAAAGCTTTAGAGCGCCTTTTTCCGAAAGGCATTGAATACAGGCATGAACAAACATGGCATGATGGGAACGGGCATTCACATATAAGGGCATCTATGATAGGGCCATCTTTGACTGTACCAATAAAAAACGGGAAACTTATTCTTGGAACATGGCAACAGATTATTTTTTTAGAGCTTGATGTAAGAAAAAGAAAAAGGGAAATAGTTGTTCAGATTGTGGGCGAATAATTTTAAAAGTTGTAGGGGTAAACGGCAGTTGATATACTCTCAAAAAAAGTAACTGAAAGAAAAACTGGAATATATCTTTAAAATTTAGTCTTCAACAATTCTTTCAATAGGCAAATGCCTTTTTAGATAATTTAAAATCCTATTATACCTGTTTATGTGTATTGTTTTGAGGTGAATAGTTATTGAAGGATACCCCCTGAGATGTTTTCTACTGATATCTATTGTTGCATTACCGTTTTTGTACTCAACAATAAGTTTTATTTTTTCACACTCTTCCTCAGCGTTCCATTTGTTTATGATATCTTTTATTTTTTCATTGGTTTCATGTATGCTGGTATCTAATTCCACTTTAGAAACCTTTTTGAATTTTGCATTTGAAAACGCTTTTAGAATAATTAATGCTGTACGATGCATATCAAAATCCTCATTAACCTCAAAAACTTTTCCTTCCCTTTTACAATTTAACCATATCTTGATTTTTACATTTTCTAATTTCTTTTCTGCTTTCTTTCCCCCGCCTTTCTTCACATGACCTGCTACTGAAAACTGCCATCTTCTAACCTCACCAGGTGAGTAAACCCATGGTGGCTGGGGCAGTTCAGACATGATACTCACTATGCTGTATGCTTTTATAAACATTCTGAAGTTCATCAAAAAATAGGTAAAAATTGTTAAAGATAGAAAAGATATTCAAAATTCCGAATGCAACAAAAATAAAAATGTAATGTTTTGAAACCATCCAAAAAATAGATAAAAATAAATAAAAAAGAAAAGGTTATACCTTTTCAAACCTTCCTTCAAGTTTTTTCATCACATTTGGTAATGTTGTGTACTCCATGTCAGCCAAGGGTAATCTATGCGGCTCAAAAGGACCATGCCTGCGCATATAATCAGCAATATCCTGCGCTTTTTCCCTTGTATAATCAAATGCCGGGTCATCAAACAAATCAGAAGGATCACCAAGTGTTGCATTGTTTATCTGGAAACCAAGCGCTGCTACCCTTGGGGGGCCATCAAATCGTGTGCATCGTGCATGTCTGATAGGAACAGGCATAATAGGACCATTATGGCTACCTCTCATCCAGCCTGATACAAGATAAGGGAATGCAAAAGGCTCAAGCACCTCACCAAGCGCTGGCAATCCTGACTGACATCTGACAACACCAACAGGGTCATCCTTTCCAACATATTTCCCTGCTGTCTGAAATAGTTTTTCTGTGGATATACATGCAACGGCCTCATCAGATGGCAGTTTCCCTTCTTTTGGGTAAACCCTTTTTATAACATATCTCTCTTTTGCACCAATCAATACAAGCAGGTCATACATTTCCTCAGGTGTTTTCATTATAACCTTCTTATGCTTCATTATGTCCCATACCTCAAAAACAAAACCGGAATGAAGATTAGGGTCAATAATGAGTCCTGCTGTGTTAAACGGGTCTGCAAACATTTTGTATATTGGTAAATTGAATGCACCTGGTTCTGTTTTATCCATCATGAAAACAATAACCGGTTCAGCTTTTCTTTCTGTGAACTCAAGTTCTGCTATACCAGGACCCATACCCCTCACATTACCTGAGAATGCATCCTTTAACATGTCCTGTCCTGCACCATAGAGTTTCATTTCCTTTGCTACTCTTGTTCCTTCTTTGAAAACATCCCATGCCAGAGCATGAACCTCTTTGTTATCCGCACCTTTATTATGTGTCATTATCAGTTCAAGGTCATCACCGCAGTGCGTGACATGGAAATCATTTATAATCCCCTTATTTTTTCCTTCACCAAGCATTTTTCCCCCGGTCTCAATCAGTTTAGGATGCACTGTAGAATGACCAGGCCATCCACCAACATCCGCCTTTATTACAGATACTGTTGTTTTCATTATATCACCAAAGGATAATGGTTTTCATAACATTAATATATTCCTATTCCATTCAGGTTTTATGGCACGTTTCCCGGAAGCTGAACAAAGACTTCTTCTAAAAAAGGTATGCATGAAATGCTCTGCCAGGAATCCTCTTAAGGCAACAAAATGCAGGAAGTGCGGATACAAAGGGCTCAGGATTAAGGCAAAGGAAGGAAGAGGGGCATGAGTATTAATTCAACAGATTTTGGAGAAATTGTTATTAATGGAAAAAAATACAATGATGTTTTGATTATTGACAATCAGGTTTTCGACAGAACCACTGATGATACCCATACAATAAGTAACAACGAATCTGAAAAATTAATAGAAAATAATCCTGATGTTGTAATAATAGGAACAGGTGTTTTTGGTGGATTAAAGGTTGAGGAAAGAATTAAAGAAAAAATTGGTAAAAATGATGAGTTAATAATAATGAAAACAAAAAATGCAGCAGAAAAATATAATGAACTCTCAAAAAATAAAAGGGTTAACATTCTTCTTCACAGCACATGCTAAGTGGTATAATGAAACCAAAGATTTATGTGACAAGAAAAATACCTGAAATAGCATTGGATAAACTTGATAAATTTTTTGATGTAGAAATCAACACTGAGAACAGGGTTTTAACAAAAAAAGAACTTATAAAGAAGGTTAAAGGCATGGATGCGCTTCTATGCCTGCTGTCTGATAAAGTAGACTCTGATGTTATAAAAAGCAATCCCGAGCTAAAGGTGATATCAAACTGCGCAGTAGGATTTGATAATATTGATGTTAAAACAGCAAATAATTATAAGATACCTGTTTGCAACACACCAGGGATTTTAACGGAAACAACAGCAGACATGATATGGGCGCTAATGCTTTCTGTCTCACGTAGAATTGTTGAGTCTGATAAATTCAACAGGGCAGGGAAATTCAAAGGATGGGACATTATGCTTTTTCTGGGTAGGGATGTATATGGGAAAACTCTTGGAATCATAGGTGCAGGAAGAATTGGTACAGCAGTTGCCAAAAGAAGTGCAGGGTATAACATGAATCTTTAGTACAGCAGTCATAAAAAAAACAGG
>JAUWIS010000130.1 GCA_030605245.1 Methanobacteriota archaeon
AATGTAAAAAGCTTCCCGATTGAGGAGCAGCAGTATTGAGGGTGGGTTGGATTTGAAAACATATGAGATTGAAATTGAGTGGGAACCGTCTGAAATGAGAAAGCACACCTTGGAGTGCCATGTATATCACGCTTATCTATTATCAGTGTTGACGATGATGTCTGAAGAGTGTGATTAATGTGGAACTCACTGATATCCTGATGCTGTTCATTATAGCTTACATCGCAATAGCAGTTGTGGTGTTCCTGCAGTTTCTGTTTATTGCTGTTTTGATTGCGGGGTTTATTCCTTTTTTCTTATCGCTTGGGTACTGTATTTACAGGATTTTAACAGGGACACTGCAGGTTCCTGCATTTCTTGAGGGGGGGAGCATATATGGGTGAATCAATCATTATTCATGGCCCATCACTGAAGATACCTGATGACATGAAGGTAAAGGCACTTGTTAAACTGGAAAAGATAATAAATTCCGACAAATTTTTCCTTTGCGGATTCATGGATGAGGTCATGGATGAGGGCATGGATGAGGTCATGGATGAGGGAAAAACATACAACCCTATTATTTTTGCACAGGGAACCAGTTTCGGGAAAATTGAAGCATTCTTCACATACCTGTTTGCGAAGGATGATAATCTGCGTAGGATTGCAGGAAACGCAATACGCAATACCCCCCGGGGGGAGTCTGATGAAGTTTGAAAAACTGGAAACGCTCCTGAAACGAAAACCAAAAAAGATAGCAAATCCAATATACCGGAGCAATAAAACCACAAAGAAGGAAATGATTAATGAGCTTGAGGACATGCTTGGCATGGTGTTCAGGTCTATGAATGTATATCATCTTGCGCGAGATGATTTAATTACTTTGCGTGATTCAGTTAAAAAACTAAAGGAGGTAACATAATGAAACAGGAAGAAGAGCAGGTCAGGCATTCGCATTCAATGATTTACATCTGCATCATTGCTGTGGCGCTGATTCTTGGAGGTTTTCAGGTCATCACCAACCAATACACCACCGATAACATGAAGGGAATGTCAGACAACACGGATGCCTTGCTTACATGGACAGTAGAGAGATTCGGGGGCACTGATGCACGCATTGTGTTCCTTGAAAGCAGGACACTCCCACAGGTTGTTGAGGGTGGAATGGAACAGATGTTCGAGAATGATGCAACAAGAGGTGCGGGCCCAATTTATATGGTTGAGTTTGCTGATTACCACTGCCCATACTGCAGGAAAAACCAGTCAGTAATAATGGAACTGCTGACTGCATACGGCAAGAAAATCAAGTACGCATACAGGGACTTCCCAATGAGATACCATCCACAAGCGATTCCTGCAGCAATTGCGAGCGAATGTGCGCATGAGCAATACAGGTTCTGGCAGTACTGGGAAGAATTGCACAATGTTCCTGCTAACACATATGATGAGAATGTGTTTGTGGACATCGCCGAAGGCATGGGGCTTGATGGTGATGTGTTCAGGCAATGCCTGTCAAGTGATGAGAAATTCAACGAAGTCAAAGCTGATTATGAGGATGCGGTGAATGCAGGATGCACAGGTTCGCCATGCTTCATAATCAATGGGCGCGCTGTGATAGGGGCACATCCATACGACACATTCAAAGGAATCATTGAGGAGGAGTTGGCAAAATATGAGTGCACCGGAGATACGTGTCAGCAAATCTGATGGTACGCATAACAGGCAAATGATTGATGAACTCAAAAATAAAATTGAGCGTTTAAGCGCTCAGCCACCTGGGTTCATCAATTACTGCAACAGGAGCATACGTAAAAATCTGTGCAAACGCAGACAATATCCATACATGCAAAAGCAGGAGCGCGCGGAATCCTGAGGCTCACCGCCGCATTGCGCTTCCTGTGGTGTTTGCTATGGAACTACGTAAATTCCCGGTCATAAGGCAGTTGTGCAACCTTAATGAATCACAACAGGTAATAGCACTTCTTGCCTTTGGCGGGCCCATCAGCATTGCTGCCGGGCTGTTTTCAATGTGGGCAGCAGTTTATGTTTCCCTGAACACTCCAGAATCAAAGGAAATGTTCAACCTCATTATTTTGGCAGTGTTCTTTCTAATAATTATTGCATTTGAATTGACATGCTATTCAATGTGGAAAGGTAAAAAATTATAAAAGCAGGCAACGGGAGGTGGGGATTGTTCAATTTCCAGTTGCCTGCTTACCCCGAAAGGACGTGATTTGTTGACAGATTTGCATATTTTACAGGTGGTTTCTACTATTTAAATGTATCGTTTTAACCTGCTCAGGTCAGTGTCCTAAATTATGTCCGAATAAATGTCCTATAAAATGTCCACTAAAATTTCCCATTGAACACCCGGAAATACAGAACAGCAGTTCCGATAATTATCTGCAAGCATCCCATGATTCTTCCGAAATCCCCATAAGGAGGATACGGCATGGACACATTCATCATCCCATATGCCAGTGTGAGTGTAGCAAAACCAAACGTCATCACATCAAGATGTTTTTTTCCCATGTTATCATCTCCTAACCAACTCCGCAGCTAACATCGTTCGCATCTGTAATTAATCACCCATACAAAAACAACCACTCATAAATTATCGCATATATCCACAATGCAGCAATCATTCCAAGCACCAGCATCAGTCCATACATGGGCTCATACCTTATATGCTTATATGTTTTCTCAACCCCGTTCTGCAGCCTGCGAATTATCATTCTCACAACAAGCCCATTGCGCCTTGGGTAAATCATAATTCCAATAAGTATCATCAACACAGGAATAACGGTATAACTCATTACAGTTGCGAGATGGAAATCAATTTCCGATATTTGGGTTATGAATGAGGCAACAGCAAAATTCAGGATATCATCAGGGGGCAGCCCTGGCGGTGTTGAAAACAACAGTCCTATGAATATGAATGCTCCTCCAACAACCATTCTTAAGTGATGCCTCATCCATGTTCACCTTTGTATGTTTTGCACATTTTGTGTGCATGCATGTTTCATTTTCCTCCTATTACAGGAATACGCCTGTAAGCATTAATGATTCCTTTCCTGAACAGTATCATTAGTGATGAAACAACAAGGCAGACAACACCAATTACCTGATACCAGTTAAATCCCAGGAAGGGGGATGTTTGTGACAGTGCAAACATCCCTTCCTGAGGAACCTGACCGATTTGCGTCATAGGCAGTCCCGTCAATGGGGACGCAAGCGTAAATGAACTTCCATCAACACAATTACCACTAACACACAATGTTCCAAGAGGGCATTCCGAATCTGATTCACAATAGAATACGCATTCACCACCAATGCATCTGTCACCTGCCGCGCAATCACTGTCTGAGCTGCAGACAACCACTGGTTCATCATCGGATTTTGCTCCACCGCCTCCACCCCCACCACCATCTGCAGGTGGATCACCCGGAACGGCCCCCTGGCTGTCTATGCATATTTCACCAAGTCCAAC
>JAUWIS010000073.1 GCA_030605245.1 Methanobacteriota archaeon
AGGAACAGTGCTTGAGGTGAAAGAGGAAAAAGGGCTTGGTCCCACGATTGATGTAATACTTTACAACGGAAGCATAAAAGAGGGTGACACGATTGTTGTAGGCGGGGGAGGGATACCTGTTGTCACAAAGGTAAAAGCGTTACTGAAACCAAAGCCATTGGATGAAATAAGAAATCCGACAGAAAAATTCAAATCTGTGAAAAGTGCTATCGCTGCTTCTGGTGTGAAAATCTCAGGGCAGCATCTTGATACTGTTGTTGCTGGCGCACCGTTAAAGGTTACAGACAACAATCTTGATGAAATTATAAAAAGCATTCAATCAGAATCAAAAATTGTTATTGAAACCCAAGAGAATGGCGTTGTTCTGAAAGCCGATGCGATTGGCTCCCTGGAGGGTTTAGCATTTGAACTGAAAAACAAAGATATCCCAATAAAAAAGGTAGGGATCGGCGATGTCTCAAGAAGAGACATGATTGAAGCATCCTCTGTTTCCGATCCACTTAGAAGAGCTGTTCTGGCATTCAATGTTAAGGTTTTGCCTGATGCGAGTCAGGATTATGCAAAACTGTTTGTTAACAATGTTATATACCAACTACTGGATGACTATGAGGAATGGTGTGCAAAAAGAAAAATAGAAATTGAAAAAGAAAAAAGAGCAGAAATTGTTTATCCTGGTAAAATAAAAATCCTTGAAGGATGTATTTTCAGAACAAGCAAACCAGCGATTTTCGGTGTCAGGGTTCTTGGTGGAAGAAGAAGGGTTGGGCAGGAGCTTATGAGGAATGATGGAAAAATTGTTGGTAGGATAAAGAGCATAAGAAGTGTTGAGGAAAGTTACAGGGAAGCAATTTCAGGGAAGGAGGTTGCGATAGCAGCAGATGAGCCAACTGTGGGTAGGCAGATAAAAGAAAACGATATTTTATATGTCAGCATACCTGAATCTGATGTGAAAAAACTATCAGCGCTTGAACTAACTTTTGATGAAAAGGAAATCATTAATGATGTTATTGAAATCAAAAGAAAGGAAAAGGCGTTCTGGGGGATGTGAATCAAAACAGTTTTCTCTGTCTTTTATCCACAATCTCCTTTACCCATCCAAACTCCTTATATTCCAGTTCATAATCTCTTAAAAGATTTTTCACTATTTCCGGGATTCTGGGTGCGCATAATATTCCCCTGATCTTTGCTTTTTTGTTTTTTCTTTTTATGTCATTAACATACATTCTTAGCTGATGAACAGCAGGTATTGTTGCCAGGCTCCTTTTCACCTCTATGATTACAGGCACACCATTTTTATCATAGCCAAACAAATCTATCATGCCTGATTTTGTTTTCTTTTCCCTTTTTGTTATCCTTAACCCTTCCTCAATAACATTCGGTTTTTCCATTATTTTTTCCACAATATCAGTTTCCATTCCTGATACAATAATCTTTGCGTTGTCCTTTAAACTTGTTGTCATCATCATTTTGACATTTCTGAATGTGATTTTCATTGACTCATTTGGATGTTTATGGTATGTATTCATGATAAATTTTTCATTCTCAACATAAAAATCTATTTTTGTGTCAGATGCCTGCCAGTTCACAGGTTCCCTCATAACTGGTTGATGAACAATGACTGTGTTGTCCTGTTTTATTATAACAATCCGCTCACCCCATTCAAGAAGTGATTTTGCTCTCCCTTTGTATCCAATGAGGCAGTCGCCTATAATAATGAGGATTTTTTTTGGCTTGTAATGTTTGTTTGTAAAATCTAAGGCACCCGAGCATGATGGATCTATAACATATGCCATATCCATACATGGTTTTCCAAGTTTATTCATCTTTCTTATAATAAAAGATAAGAATATGTAAATGCATAATAATTACTTAGGTGTTTATAATGAACCTTACTAAAAGCAGAATAGCAAGAATGATTGATTCCAGCCCTTTTCTTTTTCTAAGAGAAAAAGAAAAGCGTCTGGCGGAAAAGAAAAAGAACTGCCGACTTGTCAGTCGGCATAGCGATTTGCTTTTGGCAAATCGCATTTTTTTCTTTCTTGAGAAAAGAAGGGGAAGTTTTTATGTACCCTCCCAGTTTATAGGGGTTTATCATGAACCTTACTAAAAACCGTATAGCAAGAATGATCGATTCTACAAACCTGAAACCTGATGCAACATCTGATGATATAAAGAAATTATGCAGGGACGCAAAAAAATACAATTTTGGGGCTGTATGCGTTAACCCCTGTTTTGTTTCCTTAGTATCAGATTTTCTGATAGGTTCAGATGTTAAGGTATGCTGTGTCACAGGTTTTCCCTTGGGCGCATCAACACTTGAAACAAAGGTTTTCGAGTCAAAAAACGCTGTCAGCAATGGTGCAGATGAGATAGACATGGTGATAAACATTGGCGCGTTGAAGGATAAAAAATATGATTTTGTGAAAAAGGAAATAAAAAAGGTTGTTGATGCTGTTGGAAAGGTTACTGTAAAGGTAATAATTGAGATATGCTATTTAAATGATGAGGAAAAAATAAAAGCCTGTGAGATTGCAAAGGAGGCGGGTGCGCGTTTTGTGAAAACATCAACAGGTTTTGGTCCAAAAGGCGCAACAGATGCGGATGTTGAACTGATGAGAAAAACAGTTGGTCCAAACATGGGTGTCAAAGCATCTGGTGGGATAAGGACAATAGATGATGCTGTCAAAATGATTAATGCAGGTGCAAACAGGATAGGAACAAGCAGTGGAGTAGAGATTATTGAAGGACTAAAGCAGCAAAAACTATTGGTTTAGTTCAGCCTGTGCAGCCGCCAGTCTTGCAACAGGAACCCTGTATGGTGAACAGCTTACATAGTCAACACCTATTTTTCTGCATATTTTAATGGATCTTGGTTCACCGCCCTGCTCTCCGCATAAGCCAATCTTCAGGTTTTTCCTTGTTTTCCTTCCCCATTCCATTGTTATCATCATCAGTCTGCCAACGCCTTTTATATCCAGTATCTCAAAGGGATTATCCTGCAAAATCTTTCTTTCATTGTATAATGGAAGAAACTTGTTTTCAGCATCCTCCCTCGAAAATGAAAATGTTGCCTGGGTAAGATCATTTGTTCCAAAAGAAAAAAACTCTGCTATCTCAGCAAGCCTGCCTGCCCTCATGCATGCCCTGACAACCTCAATCATTGTTCCAAACTTGTATTCAATCCTCATCCCTGTTTTTTTCTCAGTATCCCTGTTGACTTTCTCTATCTTTTCCTTTACCCATTTCAGTTCCTTCGCGGTACAAACCTGTGGAACCATGATCTCTATCCTTGGTTTTATTCCTTCCCTGATGACATCAGAGCCCGCTTCAAATATTGCCCTTGCCTGCATCTCATATATCTCAGGATAGGTTATACCAATTCGCACACCCCTGTGTCCAAGCATGGGGTTGACCTCTGCAAGTTTCCTTACCTTCTTCAGGGTATTCTCTTTCTCGATGATGAGTTCATCAATGCATTTTCTGTTTTTTATTTTTTTCAGGTCCTTTATCTCGCGAATTGGCAATAATAAATCCTTATGCAATGATATATCCAGTGTTTTTATTGTGCTCGGCAGTGTGTTCACAACCTGCAATGCATCCTTAAATCTCTTCAAGTATTCAATCTCATGTGTTAACTCCTCAGATGTTGGCAGAAACTCATGCAATGGCGGGTCAAGCAATCTGATTGTTACTGGAAGATTTTTCATTATCCTGAAAATTTTTTTGAAATCTTTTTTCTGCATCAATAAAAGTTTGTTAAGGAGTTTCATTCTTTGTTCCCTGTTTTCTGCAAGGATTACCTCCTGCATTATACCCAGTCTCTCAGGCTGATTAAACATTCTCTCTGTTCTGCAAAGACCCACTCCTTCTGCACCAAATTTTATTGCCTTAGCCGCGTCTTCCGGTGTGTTAATATTTGCTCTAACACCTAATGTTCTTTTTTTATCAGCCCACTTGAGAATTTTTTCAAGTTCAGGAAAAAACTCAGGGTAAATAGTTTCTATTTCACCAATGAAAACATTACCCGTGCCACCATCTATAGTAATGGTTTCTCCTTTCCTGAGTCTTGTTTTGCCAATGGTAACAGTTTTTGCTTCAGGGTCTATCACAACATTCTCCGCACCTGTAACACATGCCTTCCCCATACCCCTTGCCACCACCGCAGCATGGCTTGTTTTTCCACCCCTTGTTGTTAAAATTCCCTGGGCTTTGAAAAAGCCATGTATGTCCTCAGGTTTTGTTTCTTCTCTGACAAGTATAACCTTTTCACCCGTTCTTCCTTTTCTCTCTGCTTCATCAGGATCAAAAACAATCCTGCCTGATGCTGCACCAGGCGACGCCGGGATACCCCTAGCAGCAGGCTTAATCCTGCATTTAGGACTGATTCTCTTGTGCATCACCCCCTCCAGCATTTCCGGTTTTATTCTCATCAACGCCCGCTCCTCTGTAATTAATTTTTCTTTAACCATATCTACAGATGTTTTTACGAACGCGCGTGCATTCATTTTTGCGTTTCTTGTCTGAAGCATGAAAATTTTATTTTTCTCAACAGTGAACTCAAAATCCTGAACCTCTTTGTAATGCCGTTCAAGTATTTTCCTGATTCTCAAAAGTTCCTTGTATATTTTTGGCATCTCTTTTTTCATTTCAGATATTGGTTTCGGTGTTCTTATACCGGCAACAACATCTTCACCCTGTGCGTTCACAAGATACTCCCCGTACAAAACATTTTCACCTGAACCGGGGTCGCGCGTGAATGCGACACCGGTGCATGAGTCAAAACCTGCATTTCCAAAAACCATAGAACAGACATTAACCGCTGTCCCATCAGCCATATTTGTTGTTATACCAAATTCTTTTCTGTAATCAACGCATCTCTTTCCCATCCAGGATCTGAAAATGGTCTCTATAACCAACCTCAACTGAAAATATGGATCCTGCGGGAAATCTTCCCCTGTCTCCTCCTTACATATTTTTTTAAATTTTAATATAATCTCTTTCAAGGATTTTGTATCAAATTCGTTATCATATCTGATTTTCCTTTTTTCCTTTTTTTCATCAATCACCTTATCAAACTTTTTCTTATCAATATTTAAAACAATTTTGCAGAACATGGA
>JAUWIS010000087.1 GCA_030605245.1 Methanobacteriota archaeon
AGAAACAAATGCTGTAACCTCCTGCATGGATATCTCTGATGGTATTGCATCATCAATCTATCAGCTCAGCAGTTTAAACAGGATCGGTTTTGAGATAGACTATGAACTTCTTCCTGTTGATAAGAATACAAAAAATGTGAGCAGGAAACTAAAAATCTCTCTTGAGGAATTATGTCTTTATTCAGGCGGTGACTATGAGCTGCTTCTCACTGTTAAGAAATCAAAACTGAAAAACGCAATAAATGCATTGAAAAGTATTGGAACAAAACTCACACCTGTTGGCGTTGTTACAAAAAATAAGGAAAATATACTGGTTAAGGAAAATAAGAAAACTGTTTTGGAGAACAGGGGATGGGAGCATTTCAGGGTAATATGAAACAAAAACAACCATTAGGAATAATTAATGTTGTAATAGGGATTATTATAGTATCCTAGTGCTACAACCAGCATCTATTCTTGCTATCCGCCAGATTTTTGTTAGATTATCTTGACTGTGGCCGCCTACTCAATTTGATTTATCTTAGGGATCTATAATTATCATATGAATAAGACCAGCAGGGATACCTATTTGTGGAAACGCTACACTCCCAAAGAATGCTATCCAGTTTACAATTTTTTTGATTCCTCTAACAGTTTCACGCCACTCTTCGGGCACGCTCTTTTCAAGATTGATAATCGGGATTACATTTGCCTTTTCAAAAATTTTTAGAGGCTTTTTTAATCTAGAAAGAAGAGCAGAGCGGCGGGTTGCCATGAATACATATTCATCTTCCATTATCCTTTTCACACTGATCGGCATATCACTATTCAACAGACGATTGTATCCCTCCTTAAGATTGCCTGGTATTTCCTCTGAATATCTTTTACCATCAAATTTTTCATAACCGAGTTCTTCAGCTAATTTCTTTATGCTATTAATTAGAGAATAATCTATTAGTCGTGGAGCATAGCCACCATAAACATCTATAATACTGGAAATATTTTCTTCTTGGATGTTGAAAAAATTTGCAGGAATGAACAACGGCTCTATATCTACAAAACTCGAAATATTTTGGTATAACAATAGTGATGGGTCAAGCATTTTTTCATACAGTTTCCTTTTAATATTGTCCATTATTTTCCCTCCCTTCTTACTGTGTAAGTTGTTCGTTCTTTAAATGTATTCTCATCTATTTGTGAAACGACCGTTTCGCCTTCTTTGAGATAGCATGTATAATGAAACTTATAATACTCCTCTTTTTCTGATATGTCTTTACATAAAATTTGGAAATGGATGACAAAAAAATCTGATTTCAACCCGATTGTTTCTAATCGCTCCTTATCATTTGGACCTAAAGGTGGGACTTCTGGGAACTTCGCAGGGTTCTTTATTCTCCTTCTGTTTTCACTCTCTAACCAGTAAAAAACTCTTATGTTCGTGGCGGGACCAAAGCCAACATTTTTTATAAAAAATGTGTAATAGTGAGTTGGCAAACTGTTGTGTCTTTTTTCTGGCCCAAATGAAGTTACTGGTATTGTTTTCCTATGCTCTATTAGTGGCCTCAGTATCGGCTTATATTTTTTCTGCATTTCTTCTAGGATTCGTTGGTTATGTTTCATTATTTCCCTATGTGAGAACCCTGTCCATGCGAGGGTTATTGTAATTGCTATGGTCATCATAATAGTTGCATATGCTGATATTGCTTCGTATGGCCATTGATCAAAATATCCATGGACGCCCATAAGTATAGTGGCCATTAGAAGGGATCCTATTATCCCCGCTAATGCTCTGTCTGGACGAGGATCTATTTTCTCTTCCTTCACTTTCCCTCTTGTCCTTTTCAATAATTTACTAATCTTACCTTTTACTTTCTTTTTAGCCATAATATCTATTTCCCTCCAAATGAAGAAGTATATCTATATTGATTTGATGAGAAATAAGTGTAACGCTAACCGGTAATCTCCACCACAATCTTGTTTCCTATATCCTCCGAGGCGTTTCCCTGATTGTTGCCTGGACGCACTTTATTAGTGCTTTCGTCTTCTCAGCAATATTGTGCAAGCACCAATCATTGTGATTAGTATCGTTGCTTCAAATCCTGGGATGAAACCTTTAGGTTCTTCTTTCTCAGGGCTGGTAACAGTAACCGAAACACTTTTTGAATTAGAATTTACCGTGCCATCGTTCACGTAAACCGTGATTGTATAATCACCTGCTGTGCTTGATGCGATCCATGTTATTGTCGATCCTGTTCCAGATATTGTGCCGCCAGTGCAACTGTAAACATAGCTTAAAACATCACCAGCGTCCGCATCAGTAGCACCAACAGTGATTGTAACCTGTCCACCTGTGCTAACAGTAGTTGGATTTGCATTTATGCTACTTATAACAGGTGCATGGTTTCCTAGTACATCAGGAGTAACTGTTACATCAACATGGTGCGAGCCACTTGTATATCCTGTTTTTGTTGCCTCTACTGGAATTCTACAAACAGTCTGAACCGACACAGTTGGTGCGGTGAATGTTACCGTATAAGTTCCAGTTCCACTGTCCGTAACAGATGAGAAACTACTACCATTATCAGATTGCAGATTTATGGTTGCACCTGAAACAGGATTTGTGCCATCTGTAACAGTTATAGTTATCGTAGATGTTTCTCCAGAACTTATAGTTGTAGGGTTAGCAGTAACTGTAATATAAAAATATGGCACTCCACCACCCCATGGCTCAGTTAGCCAAGGCTCGAAGAGGACATTTGAACTGACTGCATCACCAGTTCCAGGTCCTACACCGCTTGGTCCGTCTGCTGAGCTCCACCAGTTGTAGATTGCGTTCACAGTGTAAGAAGAAGAAATTCCATAGTTTGTGTTATTGTAGATATTGTTGTAATGAATTTCGTTGTCTGAGGAATAGGGAGAGTAAGAAGAGTAGAGATAGATGCCATTATCAGAATTGTTGTAAATCTGGTTAGCGGTGATAAGATTGTTCGAGGAAGTGGAGAGATAGATGCCACCAGAATAATACCAATCGCCTGAGTTGTTGTAGATCTGGTTACCAGTGATGTTGTAGTTTGAGGAAGAAAGCAGATAGATGCCAAGAGAGTTGTTGTAAACATTGCAGTTCGTGATGTTGTTGTTTAAGGAAGAGCCGTGACGTATTCCATCACGATTATTGTTGTGAATCTGATTTGATGTTATGGCATTGTTGTTCGAGAAAGAGGAGAAACTGATGCCATCATCATTATTGTAAATCTCGCAGTTTTCTATTTTACCGTTTTTGGCATTATAGAAGCAGATGCCATCATTGTAGCTAACACCCCACTCGTAACCGTCGTGAATTACGCAGTTTCTTATGATGAAATACACATCTGTATTTTCAATTTTTATTCCTGCCGCATCATCATCTGTAGCCTCACTCGCATTTACATCATAATTTTCAATAATATACGGGTTCCCTTCCGAGCCATCACCAGCCCAACCTTCACTACTTGCTTGCGATGCGAAAACTCCGTTACCGTTGATGGAGATCGTGCCATGTGCTGCAGATCTTGTCTCAGCATCTCCGTTACCACTCTCCTCTGCAGCGGTTGATAGATTCACAAACCCTATCAGCCCGCCCATCAGTATCATTACAAGCCAAACAGCTATCATTTTCTTCATATTTTATCACCAAATAAATAAAATGTTCTGTGCGGTTATAAAACTTCCCCTGATTTTTTACTAAAATAAACCAACGGGGGAATGCCTCTCTGGTTCTGTGGTTATATAAAAATCCAATTTTATATGCCCTTGAACAACATTATTATCCATTGTTTGCTTATACTTATCGTAGGGGATTTGTGTTATATCTTTTAACAACTCTTTAGCGCTAATATTTGGAATCGCAATTATAGGGTTGATATGTATAGGATATGGTTTTGTACAATATCGACAAAAATAGTTTAATATCTCTACAAATCACATTTCAACAATAAATATATTAACATGGAATACCCATAGTGATAACAATGAAAGAGGCAATGTTCTATGAGAAAAAAGACGATAAAGTTCAGTGTTTGCTCTGTCCTCATAAATGCCTGATACCAGAAGGTAAAAGAGGAATATGCGGTGTAAGGGAAAACAGAAACGGTGTTCTTTACTCGCTGATTTATGGTGAGGCATCTTCCATTACTCCTGACCCGATTGAAAAAAAACCATTGTACCATTTTTATCCTGGCAGTACCGCTTTGTCATTTGGCACAATAGGATGCAATTTCAGATGCAGGTACTGTCAGAACTATTCTATTTCACAGGCAAAATATGGCTCTTATCCTTTGGAGAGAACAATGCCTGAGGAAATAATATCTAAAGCAAAAAAATACAACTGCGAAGGCATAGCATGGACATACAATGAGCCAACAATCTGGTACGAGTTTACTTATGATGCCTCAAAAATCGCAAAAGAAAAAAATCTTTACACGGTTTATGTCTCAAATGGTTATATTACTGAGGAACCGCTTAAAAAACTTGCACCATATTTAGATGCAATGAATATTGATGTAAAATCCATGAGTGAAGAATTTTATAGTAAAATCTGTGGTGGTAGATTATCTCCTGTGCTTCG